>SVGV01000022.1 GCA_015056185.1 Clostridiales bacterium
TGCAGCATGGAATCTGCTTTCTGCACTTTCCAGACGCGAACGGGAAGTGGTTGATCTGATCTGCATGGGGCACAGCAACGCCGAAATAGCAAAAATACTTTTTATATCCGAACACACGGTAAAAGATCACACCAAGAAGATATATCCAAAAATGAATGTGCACAGCCGATTGGAGCTGGCTGCTTTGGTTGGCAGGGGGAAATCAACTGAAAAATAAAACCATTCATGCTTGAATCAGAACAATAACCTATATAACAGAAAAGCGGGAGAACCGATACGATCCTCCCGCAGGGCATATTATGAGCGTTGTTTGCGTTCCTGTTCTCGCTTTTGACGTTTCCACTTCGCAAACTCCCGTTTGCCTTCCTCGCTCTCAAAGTACGCCCGTACAGAGGGCAGAATACATCGGGCGAGGGACTCAATCACATGGTCGGGGATATCCGACTTATGTTTGTTGTTGGTTTTACGGATGATGTGTCAAAGCATCATTGTATGAAATGGCACAAGGCATAAGGTAAATTCCAATTTGTCTAACTCTTTTTATGAGGGTTGCATTTTTTCGCTCTGAGGGTTGCAGTTCCAATGCAACCCTAATGCAACCATATGAAACCGTATCATTATTATCAAACCAATTCACAAATAAAAGCATACCGCTAAATGCGGTATGCTTTTATTTTTACGAAAGAAAGCGTAGGTTATTATTGGAGTTGTAGACCTTCGTGCTCGTAATCAACTACTTCGCATTTTCCATTGTTGTCAAGAACACCGACATGGAAGTTCATATACCAATCATATGTTTGGCTATCGCTACTGTCGTAAAGGGTCCCACTTGCTCTTAGATCAACGATATAGCCTAATTTGGTAACCTTCTCCGATTTCAGGACACGTGTATTTTTGTGCACAAGGTCAAATTGAGACCCTTCAAGCGCAAGCCCGCTTATAGAACGCTCAAAGTAGTCATTAACACACTCAATTGCGGCCTTTTCAACTGGTGAATACGCACCTGCACAACCGGCAAATACTGCCAGGCACAATATGCACATGCAAAGCAATAATGCGGTTCTTTTAAATTGTTTCGTCTTCATAATTGCCTCCTTAAACGATCAATTTGTGTTTCTTCTAATCCAATCTACGAAATCCTGATCATTGACAGCCTGAGGGTGTGCCTTCAGAAAGAGGTCCATTTCGGCTGCAGAAATGGAGTTGTCATTGTTTAGATCATAGGAATTCAAAGCCTGTTGGTGATAGTAGGTACTGTGACAGGGTTCAAAAGCGGATTGAACATAGCCTGGGCTTAAGCCGTAAGAGCTGTTTGCTTTGCTTCCGTTTATTATAAATGAGCAGACGAGCACGCCAACAACAGTTGCAAACAGTGAAATAGCCCGAAGGAAGAATTGTTTATTATATTCTTGCAAAAGACAGAGCCCTGCACGGGTTGCCCCATATAAAGTTGATGCAAAGGACGCTATCCAACCAACAGCGGTGATTGTATAACCATCGAAGAAATAGACTCTGCCATATGATATCCATGAAATCAGAAGAATCATTACGGCGAGTCCAGCGCCGATGGAAAGAAATAGTGTGGCCGATTTAAAATGATTACCGGAAGGTTTTACTTCGGGATGAGATTCAGTTTCCATCTTACTCCTCCTTGTACTTTAGATAGGTTCGTTATAAATTGCTTTAAATTGTTCAAATAATGCAACGGCTGTTTCGAAGGATATCTCCACTCCCGAGAGACCGATGTACGGGCTAACGCTGTTGCAGAAATTGACGACTTCAGATGAACGGCCATATTTGTGGCATAAAAGGAATAACATGACGGTTACAAAGCTACCGGTTTCGATCATGTCTGCAGAGAATCTAATTGACAGTTGTTCATTTTCCATGTACTGATTTGCCTGCACTTCTAATGGGAGTGCAACATGACCACGAAAAGACTGTGCAATATCCAATGCATTCACCTCCTATATAATAGTAATACTATTATATAAAATAAGTCTAATGCATTGTGTTTGTCAATATTGCTTGTATTTAAACTAATAGCATAACTGTTAGTAAGGGCGATTATTGAGATGAGAGAAAAGAAGGAAATCAATATCCAGATCGGCGAACGTGTGAAACTTGCAAGGGAACAAGCCAAGCTGACGCAGGAACAGTTGGCAGAATATATTGAAGTGTCCTCGCAGTATATTTCCGATCTGGAGCGAGGGGTCGTGGGTATTTCAATTGCAACCTTAAAAAGGCTGTGCATGACCCTCCATATTTCGAGCGATCAGATTTTGTTTGCAACCAAGTCAAACAATAATATTGAAGCGTTGATGGAGAAATGCAGCAATCTGCCCAAGGAACAGTTTGAAATCCTATCAGAGATCATTAATAAATTTATTGAGGCAATCAATATTGAAGGGAAAAGGATGGGCCACTAAACTGAAAGGATTCAGGAAGAGTGCCACCGGCGGGAATCCCCTATGCTCCACCAACGAAAAATACACCGCTAAGTGCGGTGTATTTTCTTTTAGTAAGAAGAGTGTGGGGGATTCGAACAGAACTGGAGGCGCTGCCAGAGGTAGGGAGAGGGAGACGAACTGTGGACCCGGATGGTGTCGGCGCAGGCCTTCATACGAAGATACAGAATTAGCCATTGTGCATAGATGTTTTTACGGATATACTCTTCTTAATAACAGTACAGGAGGCAAACAGATGGACCTCAGTGGAAAGAAAACCATCCCCAGTATGGATGCGTGGCTGAAGGAAGCCAAAGCCCATGAAAGCGCACCCAAGATCGGGATGTATTTGACCCATAACGGCGTCATCCGCAGTACGGCGAAGGCCCAGGTGCGGGAGGGAAAGGAAGGCCTTGGCCCCGTTAAAGGCATGGTATTTGGCTATGATGAGGAAAAGGTGGCGGCTGTTATTGCCGATGGCTATGACCTGCCCGGCATTTACTACATCCGCGTGTGGCTCAACGAAGGCACCCTGAAAACGGGGGATGATTTGATGTATGTGCTCATCGGCGGGGACATCCGCCCCCATGTGGTGGATGCGCTGCAGCACATCGTAGGCCGGCTGAAGAACGAATGCGTCATTGAGACGGAACTGTATGAATAAAGGCACCCTATGGTGCCTTTTTCTTTGGAGGAGACCCTTTGGCAAAAGCGGGTAAAATAAAACGGCATAAGGGGTATACCGTGGAGCGGCGCACCATCCCTTCGCCGGGCGGGGGGATGAAGGTGCTCATATTGCGGCCAGGGGAGCAAAAGCCCCTCTGTGAAACACCGGGGATTTTGTGGATCCACGGCGGGGGGTATGTAACCGGCATGGCGGAGATGATCTACTTTAGCCGGGCAAAAAACCTGGTGCGCAGGTATGGCGCGGTGGTCATCACGCCTGAGTACCGCCTGGCGGGGAAGGCCCCGTACCCTGCAGCCCTCATGGATTGCTACGCCGCCCTTTTGTATTTGAAAAATCACAGCGAAGAGTTGGGCTTTGATGACAGCCGCATCATGGTGGGGGGAGAGAGTGCCGGCGGCGGTCTGGCGGCTGCCCTGTGCCTTTACGCCCGGGATCGGGGGGAAGTGAACATCGCTTTTCAGATGCCGCTGTACCCCATGATCGACGACAGAGAGACGGAAAGCAGCCGGGATAACCACGCCCCCGTTTGGAACAGCAAACGGAACAAAAAAGCCTGGGCCAAGTACCTGAGGGATGTTGGGGAGGATGTGCCCCCTTATGCCGCCCCTGCCCGGGCGGAGGATCTGTGCGGCCTGCCCCCGGCCTACACCTTTGTGGGGGACATCGAACCCTTTTACTGTGAGACCCTTACCTATGTAAACCGGCTGAATGAGGCGGGTGCGGCTGCAAAAGCGGATGTGTACCAAGGCTGCTTCCATGCCTTTGATATGCTATTGCCCATGAAAAAAGTGAGCAAGCGGGCCATCGCCCGTTTTGAAGAAGAATACTTGTACGCCGCACGCCATTACCGTGCGCCTCAAACAAAAAAGCACCCCAGGTAGGGGTGCTTGATTTTTTACGGGTTCAGTTTTTTGTGAGTCGCCCGCAGGGCACGTACATAGGTGTTCTTGGGGATCTGCCAGGCATCCCGCATGCACTGCTGGCCATGGCCGGGCAAGACGGCCTCGGGCTCAAAGGTGCTAAAGTATGCAAGCTCCTTTAAATAGGCATCGGCATCGTATTCGATATCCCCATTCCACCCGGCAACGCCGTGGGCGTTTACGGGGGCCACCTGCATGAAATCCCCCGTAAAGAGGTACTGGCGTTCCCCTTCCATCATGCTGATCACAAGGCAGCCCTTGCTGTGGCCGTGGGTGATGTACAGCATAAGGGGCAGCCCTGCAAAGGTGTATTCCCCAGGAGATTTGATCACCACATCCGCCGTGAGTTTTTCAAAACTGCGGGTGTGGAAGGTGAAAGAGGTGCGGTGGTAATCGATGAGGCGGTCGGTGGCGTTTAAGATGGCATCGGCCACGGGAGCAGTGCAGATGATCTTTGCGCCTTCCCGCTGGAACCGGGCTGCGTTAAAGCAGTGGTTGATGTGGGCGTGGGAGAGGATCACATGGGTGACGGGCTTTAAGCCCCAGTAGGCCATCTGTTCTTTGATGATCTCGTATTCCCGATCATCGGTGCCGGTATCCACTAAGATGGTGCCCTCGGGGGCATCGATGGCATAGACGTTGTCTTCAGAAGAGTAGACGTTGCCGCAAACCAGATACACGTTGTGATAAAGCTTCATTTGTTTTCCTCCTGATTTAAGCTGCGCCAGAAGGTGACGGCATCACTGAGCCAGCCTTCCGCCTCGGTACCGGTGCCAAGGCCCAAACCGTGGGGCCCGTGGGGGATCAGGTTGCATTTGTGGGGGATGCCCAGTTCACTAAGCCGATCCCGCAGCATTTTTGCATTGTTGGGGGATACCACCACATCCTCCAGAGTCTGCCATACATAGGTGGGGGGGAAGGTGGCATCCATATTGCGGATGGGGCTGAAGGCGGTAAGCGCCTCCAAGGTGGCATCGGGGTTGCCGATGAAGTTTGCCCAAATGCGGGTGCGCTCTGCATCTTCCCCCAATGGCAGTTCCACCGCACTGTAGCAGGAACAGATCATCTGGGGTTTGGGCAGGTCTGCCTTTAAATAGCCCCGGTTGTGGGTGCCAAAGCTGCACACCAGGTGCCCGCCTGCGGAAAAGCCCATAAGGGCGTATTCCCGGCTGACGCCGTATTCATCGGCGTGGTCTAAAATATGGCGGATGGCGGCGTGAAGATCGGCATCGGCCATGGGGATGGTACCCTCATGCCCCACACGGTATTTTAGTGAGAATACATTGATGCCCATTTCGTTTAAGGCTTTTGCCACGGGGAAGCCCTCCACCATGGCCTCCACCACACCGTAGCCGCCGCCGGGGCAGATGAGCATAAAGGGGTGGCCGGGGATGGGATTTTTGCTGGGCAGGTAGAATAAGCAGGTCTCGTCCTTGGTGGCATCGGCCAGGCGCTCTTCTTCTGAATAAAAGCGCCGGAATACCTCTACGCCCCGCTTGCGCTGTTCCATTACATAATGGAAGCCGTCTAAAATCACGTCCACATCGAAGGCGGCGAGGATCTCGTCCTTTAATTTGGCATGGGGGTCACTGGTGATCAGCCCCTGTTTGCGTTTGGAAAGAAAATAGGGCAGAAGGTCCCCTAAAAGGGGCTCCTGAGCCAACTCTAAAAAGGTAACATCATGGGTAAACATGGGTGTCCTCCTAACGGTTTCTGCTTCAACTTTACGCTGATTTTTGTGCTGTTGCAAGGGTTCTAAAAAGTTTTAGTAAAAGGCACAAAAGTTTTAGTAAACTTTTATTGATTCTTGTTTTTTGCCATTGCATAATGAAATTATCAAGGCGATTTGTATGCAAAAGGAGGATGCCCCTATGATAAAGACTGTAACGGAATTGCCCATTACCGAAAGCTCCTACCCCTTTGCCGAAGCACGGCGCCGCAGCCCTTTAAAAGAAAAGGGATTTGTGGAAAAGGAATACCTGTTTACCGGTACCAGCAATGTGTACCGCACCAATGAAAACGGCGAAGTTGAGGTGGAGTTTTCCGATGCCCCCTACACCAATCGCATGGTGGTGCGCTGCCCCGAAGACCCTACAAAATTCAGCGGTCATGTGGTGGTGGAGATTTTAAACGCATCGGGCAAGTTTGATATCGAGCGGATGTGGATCATCTCCAGTCGGTATTTTTTGAACCACGGCATCGCCTATGTGGGCATCACCAGCAAGCCCGATGTGTTCGACGCCTTAAAACGGTACGACAGCGACCGCTACGGTGCCATCGCCTGGGATAACCCCCGTCCCGAGGCCGACCGCTTGCCCCCCCTTACCATGCCCAATCGCATGTCCTTTGTGCATATGGATCAGGAATGCGGCCTCTTCTGGGATATGCTGACGGATACCTCCCGCCTGCTGCGCAGCAAGGATGAAAAGAACCCCTTAAAGGACCACGATGTAAAATATGTGACTTTGACAGGTTGGTCCCAATCCAGCTGCTATGCAGTGCGGTACATCAACAGCTTTGCCTACCGGGATGAGGTAAAGAAGGATGGGCCCATCTTTGACGGCTACTTCAACGCCGGCCAGGTATACAGCACTGTGGTGCCCGTAAACCAGCAGGAGTACCACAAGCCCTTTGATGCATCCGAGACCGTGGTGCACCATATGGAGCAGCCCTTCATCATCGTACAGACCGAGAGCGAATTGAACGGCTTTGGCGCCGGTAATGTGCCCCGCCACAACAGCGATGTTCCCGGTAACCTGCTCAGGTTGTATGAGATCCCCGGTTCCACCCATGACAACAAGCCGGGTTTGGTGGATTACTACAAGAACGACCCGAAACTCAACGACAGCGGCATCCACCCCAGCTACCATGGGGAGCATGAATTTGCCAACGACTTCCCCTATGATTACCCCATGAATGCCGCTTACGATCACTTATTTAAGTGGATCGAAACGGGCGCTGCCCCCCGGCCCATGCCTCGCTTTGAGCTGAGTGCCGGCGGCCTTGCCCGCACCGACGCCTTTGGCAACGCCATGGGCGGTGTGCGCACCGCTTTTGTGGATGTACCTACTTGCCGCTACATCCCCTGGAGCAACAACATCAGCCGTACCGGCGTCAGGAGCTTTTCCCCCATGTTTGGGCACCTTGAGCCCTTTAGCCCCGCAATGTTAAAAGAGCTCTACGGCGACCTTAAGAGCTACGAAGCAAAAGTCCGGGAAGCCACGATGATCCACGTGGAAAAGGGCTATGTATTAAAGGAAGAAGCAGAACTCATCATCGCCCAGGCCGTCAAAGATGCAAAAGAGCGCGGCTTAAATTAAGAAAGGATGATCCCTATGAAAAAGGATGCACTGATGTTTCAGGTACCCCCCCGCAAAAAGGTGCGCGTCATCATCAACACCGATGCCAAGAACGAAGCGGACGATCCCTTTGTACTGGCCCATCATTTGATGACCCCCAAGTTTGATGTAAAGGGCATCATCGCCTGCCATTTTGAGACCAAGGCCAAGGAGTTCGGCGTGGGCAAGACCATGCAGCTGAGCTACGATGAGGTGGAGCTGGTGTTAAAGCTCATGGGCCTCACGGGGGAATACCCCGTAGCAAAGGGCGCCCAGTTCCCCATGGTGGATGAAAAGACCCCCCAGGTCTCCGAAGGTGCCCGGATGATCATCGACGAAGCCATGAAGGAGGACGAACGGCCTTTGTACGTGCTCTTCCAGGGTGGGCTTACCGACCTGGCCTCCGCCATTTTGATGGAGCCTAAAATCCAGGGGCGGTTTACCGCAGTGTGGATCGGCGGCGGCGCTTACCCCAAGGGGGAAGTGGAATTCAACATGAAGCAGGATTTCGCCGCGGTGAACGTGGTGATGGATTCCGGCGTGGAATTATGGCAGATCCCCAGCAGCACCTACCGCCAGGTGACCGTCACCCTTTCTGAATTGCAGGCCCGGGTGGCACCCCACCAGGAATTGGGCGCCTACCTCTTCCGCCAGATGGTGGAACTGAACGACAGAAAGGCCGACCGTCTGGATTGGCCCCACGGTGAAAGCTGGGTATTGGGGGATCAGCCCACCGTTACCGTACTGCTGGAGGACCGGGGCAGCAAGAATTACGACATCATGCCTGCACCCCGGGTCAACAACGACTGCACCTACACCCTTCGGGAAGATGGCCGGCCCATCCGCGTGTACCATACCGTGGATGCCCGCATGACCATGGAGGACTTTTACGCCAAATTGAGCCTCTTCTTCCCCCGCTCTTAAGGAGAATACCATGAAAGATCTAAAAAAGATCGCCGCACAGCGCCGTGCTGATGCGGTGACCATGATCGCAAATGCAGGGGCGGGGCATACCGGCGGCGCCATGAGCTGCCTGGATATCCTCACCTGTTTGTACTACGATGTGATGCACATCGATGCAAATAACCCCGATGACCCGGACCGTGACCGCTTTGTATTAAGCAAGGGCCACTGTGTGGAAGGGCTGTATGCCATCTTGGCGGATCTTGGATTTATTAAAAAAGAAGAACTTAGCACCTTCAGCAAAGGCGGCACCAGGCTCATCGGCCACCCCAACAACAAGGTGGAGGGCATCGAGGTGTGCTCCGGCGCCTTGGGCCACGGCCTTTCCATCGGTGTGGGCATGGCCCTGGGGGCAAAACGCACCCATCGCGGCTATCGCACTTATGTAGTCATGGGGGATGGGGAGCAGGCCGAGGGCAGCATCTACGAAGCTGCCATGTCTGCCGCCCATTACAAGCTGGATAACCTCTATGCCATCATCGACCGCAACGGTCTGCAGATCTCCGGCAGTACGGAGGAGGTCATGGCGCTGGATTCCATCAAAGAAAAGTGGGAAGCCTTTGGCTTTGATGTGGTGGAGCTGGACGGCAACGATATGGATGCCCTTGTAAGCTACTTCCACAGCGAGCGGCCCGCGGGCAAACCCCATCTTTTGATCGCGAAAACGGTAAAAGGCAAGGGCCTGCCCTTTGCGGAAAACCGTGCCGATTGGCACCACAAGGTACCCACGGCAGAACAGCTTACTTTGGCCTATGAGGCCCTTGGCGTAAAGGGGGCGGAATGATATGAGCGAAAAACATTTGGTACGCAAAGCCTTTACCGATGCTCTTTTAGCGGCAGCTAAGGAGGACGAAGCCATCATCGCATTGGCTACCGACAGCCGCGGCAGCGTGACTTTAGGAGATTTTGCAAACGAGCTGCCCCTTCAGTTTGTGGAATGCGGCATCGCCGAACAGAACGCCGTGGGCATTGCGGCGGGCCTTTCTAACGCCGGCCTCAAGCCCTTTGTATGTTCCCCTGCCTGCTTTTTAGCGGCCCGCAGTGCCGAACAGGTCAAGGTGGATGTGGGCTACTGCCACAGCAATGTAAAACTTATGGGGGTCAGCGGCGGCATCAGCTATGGCGCCCTTGGCACCACCCATCACTCCACCCAGGACATCGCCTGGATGCGCACCATCCCCGGTCTGCAGGTGATCATCCCTGCCGATGCCAACCAGATGACCGCCTGCGTCAAAGCCCTTTGCCAAAGTGAAGAGCCCGCCTATGTACGCATGGGCCGGGGCGCGGTGGAGGATGTTTACGGCGAAAACCCGCCCTTTCATATCGGCAAAGCCAACCGTCTGCGGGCGGGCACGGGCCTTGCCATCATCGCCTGCGGCGAGATGGTAGCGCCTGCCTTAAAAGCAGCCGATGCGTTGGGCGCCGCCATGTATGATATGCACACCATCCGCCCGCTGGATGTGGATGCCGTGCTGGAAGCTGCCTGCTGCGGCAGGGTGCTGACGGTGGAGGAACACTGTGTGGCGGGCGGCCTTGGCAGCGCCGTTGCCGAGGTACTGTGCCAAAGAAAGCCCGTACCCATGAAGATCATGGGCCTGCCCAACGAGCCGCTGTATAACGGCTCCTCCGACGAGGTGAAGGAGCACTACGGCCTTACGGCAGAAGGCATCATAAAAGCAGCACAGGAGCTGATGAAATGAAACGGTATATTATCTCCGTTGATCAAAGCACCTCGGCAAGCAAGGTGATGCTTGTTGATGAACTGGGGAAGATCGTAAAAAAGGTGAGCTATGGCCACCATCAATCCTTCCCCAAACCGGGCTGGGCGGAACACGATGCAAAAGAGATTTTGCATAACGTGCTTTGCGGCATCGATGAGATGATCGATCATGGGGCTGAGGGTGAGGTTTGCGCCATCGCCATCAGCAACCAGCGGGAGACCACGGTATTGTGGGACCGCAAGACCGGCGAACCCTTGTGCCCCGCTTTGGTGTGGCAGGATATCCGCGCACAGGCATTGTGCGATGGTTTAAGTTATGCCAAAGAGGATGTAAAGCGTATTACGGGGCTGGACCTTTCCCCCTATTACAGCGCGGCAAAGGCATCCCATGCTTTAACGCAGTACGGCCTGCGGGAAAAAGACGTATGCATGGGCACGGTGGATAGCTTTTTGATCTGGCACCTCAGCGGCGGCAAGGTGTTTATGACCGATGGGAGCAACGCCGCCCGCACCCAGTGGCTGAACCTGAATAAGCTCAGCTGGGATGACGACATGGTAAAGCTCTTTGGCATTCAAAAGAGCATGCTGCCAGAAGCCATCATGCCCAGTGACCACATCTTCTGCCATTATAAGGGCATCCCCGTTACGGGGGTCATGGGGGATAGCCATGCGGCCCTTTACGGCAACGGCTGCCACAGCAAGGGCGAGGCCAAAGCCACCTATGGCACGGGCTCTTCCGTCATGCGCAACACCGGCAGTGAGATGGTCTTCAGCGACGGCCTTTCCACCTGCGTGGGCTTTTATACCAAGCGGGAGGGGCTCCATTACGCCATCGAGGGCAATGTGACCTGCAGCGCCGATACCCTCATCTTTTTGTGCTCTCTGGGGTTCTTTGAAAACCCCGGTGAGATCGAACGCCTGGCCAATACCGTAACGGGCAGCGGCGGGGTACAGCTGATCCCGGCGTTTTCCGGCCTGGGGGCACCCTATTTTACCAGCAATGCCAAGGGCGTGCTGTGGGGGCTCAATCGGGGCACCACCCGGGGCGAGATCGCCTATGCGGCCTTAAGCTCCATTGCCCAGCAGGGGGCGGATATTTTGGAAGTCATGGGCGGCGTCAACGAACTGCACGCCGATGGCGGCGCCAGCAAAAACATGCTTTTGATGCAGATCCAGGCGGATCTGTTGGGCTGCCCCGTTCAGTGCAGCGCTGCCGATGAGCTTTCCGCCTTGGGCTGTGCCTACCTCGCGGGGCTCACTACGGGCCTCTACCCCTCTTTTGACGCCATCGAGCGGGAACTGGGCAGGCGGTATTTGCCTAGTATTACGGAAGAAGACAGAACAAAACGGCGTGCGGAATGGAAGTACGCCATGGAAAAAGCCATTTATTAAGGAGGAACTGCACAATGTCTACCTTTGGTCTTTTGATCTCCAACCGATCCTTTTTCCCCGATCACCTGGTTTTGACCGCCCGGGAAAAGATCCTGGCCTGCCTGGATGAATTGGGCCACAAAGTCATCACCCTTAGTACCGAAGATACCTTCATGGGCGAGACCATGACGCGGGAAGAAGCCAAAAAGTGCGCTGCCCTGTTCCGTGCCCATGCCACTGAGCTTGACGGCATCATCATCTGCCTGCCCAACTTTGGCGAGGAGACCGCCATTGCCGATGCCATTGCCGACAGCGGCCTTGACATCCCCGTGTTAGTACAGGCCTGCAGCGATGATTTTGATAAGCTCCAGCTGGAAAACCGCCGCGATGCCTTCTGCGGCAAGCTTTCCTGCTGCAACAACCTCTACCAGAGGGGTATCAAGTATTCCGTCACCAGCCAGCACACCTGCGACATCGGCAGCGAGGAATTTATTGCAGATATCGATTGGTTCTCTAAAGTCTGTGCTGTCGTCAAGAGCCTGCGCACCGCCCGCATTGCCCAGATCGGCGCACGGGTCATGCCCTTCAGGACTGTCCGCTACAGTGAAAAACTGCTGCAGCGCTGCGGCATCACCGTAGAGACCGAGGATTTCTCCGAGATCCTGGCCGACATCGAAGCCATGGCTGACGATGAAGTGGTGGAAGCGAAGATGCAGGAGATCCGGGAATATGCCAATATTGTAGAAGGCATCGGCATTGAGAAGGTGCGCCGCCAGGCCAAACTGTGCCTTGCCATCGAAAACTGGATGAAAGACCATGAGTGCACCGCCAGTGCCATCCAGTGCTGGGACAGCGTAGAGGCCAACTACGGCTGCGCCATGTGCCTTGTAATGTCCATGATGGGCCAGAAGGGCATGCCCAGCGCCTGTGAGACGGACGTAATGGGTGCGGTATCCATGCTGGCACTGCGCAACGCTTCCGGCGGGGTGGCCCCCATCTACCAGGATTGGAACAACAACTATAAGAACATCAGCAACAAGTGCATCAACGTGCACTGCAGCAACTACCCCAAAGAGGTCTTTACCGAAAAGCCTGAGCTTGCCAACCTGGATATTCTGGCTACCACTTTGGGTACCGATGTTTCCTTCGGCGCATTAAAGGGCCGCGTACGCCCCGGCAAGATGACCTACTTAAAGGCATCCACCGATGACTTCAAGGGCACCATCAAGTGCTATCTGGGCGAAGGCGAGTTTACCGATGACGAGCTTAACACCTTTGGCGGCGTAGCCGTATGCGAAGTGCCCAACTTAAACGGCCTGATGCGCTATTTGACGAAGAACGGCTACGAACACCACGTTGCCCTGGTGCAGGATGCCTGTGCCGATGTGCTGGAAGAAGCCCTTAGTAACTACATGGGCTGGGAAGTTTACCGCCACAGCTAAAATGAACCACGCCGAAGGGAGGTGCTGACGCTGAAAGAGGTACGCATTGCAGATGTAGCCAAACGGGCGGGGGTATCCGCCGGGACGGTGAGCAACGCTTTAAACGGGCGGCCGGGCGTCAGCGCCCAGCAGGCAGACCGCATCCGCCTCATCGCCCGGGAGATGGGCTACCCTTTGCCGGAGGATCGGGAGGACAGCCGCAAAAACTGCATCCGTCTGCTCATCTTCAAAAGCCACGGGCTGGTGGTGATGGATACCCAGTTCTTTGCGGAGCTGTTTGAGGGCATCCAGGAAGGGTGCAAGGAAGCAGGCATGGAGCTCGTCGTTACCAACATCCACAAAGGCCGGGAAGAAAACTACTTAGAGCGCATCGCCGCTGTAAAAGAGGAACGGTGCGCCGGCATCTTGCTGCTGGGCACCGAGATGGAGCGGGAGGACTTAAAGCTGTTTACCCCCTGTAATTCCCCTTTGGTGGTCATGGACAACCTGTTTTTTGAAGAGGACGTCCACAGCATCGTGATGAACAACTTTGAGGCCGGGCGCATGGCGGCAGAGCATCTCGTGATGGCAGGGCACAAACGCATGGGCTGCATTACGGGCAGTGCGGTGCTTAATAATATGAGCGAGCGTCAAAAGGGGTTTTTTGCGGCCCTGAAGGCCCATGGCATCACGATGGAGGAAGACGATTGCTATGCCGTGACCCCCACCATGGAAGGGGCCAGGAGGGATCTTTTGCACCAGACCCGGGGTAAAACGTTGCCCACTGCCTTTTTTGCCGCCAATGACATCATTGCCATGGGTGCCATGATGGCCTTCCGGGAAAAGGGCATCCGTGTGCCGGAGGATGTTTCCATCATCGGTATGGATGATTTGGACCTTTGCCTGGTGACATCCCCCCAGTTGACCACCATCCATGTGCACCGTAAGGAGATGGGCAGAAGCGCTGTGCGCATGCTGCTCCACTCTGCATCCCCTGCAAGAAAGGGCTGCTATTTAAAAAGCCAGCTTTCCGTAGCCTTACGGGAACGGGGAAGCGTGAAACACATGGAGCAAAAGGAATAACACAAGAAAAAAAGCCCGCAGCTTTGGCTGCGGGCTTTTTTGTTTAAAGGACTTTCCCCTGTAAGGATAGGGTCACAACATGGAAGGGGATCTCTTTGCCCGATGCGCTGAGGGCGGTGCGGGCGGCGTGTTCCAGCCCGCCGCAGCAGGGTACCTCCATCCGGACTAAGGTGAAAGAGGCGATGTCGTTCATCTGCAAAATGGCAGTGAGCTTTTCAGCGTACTGGGCGTGATCCAGCTTGGGGCAGCCAACCAGGGTGATCTTCCCTGCCATAAAGGTGTTGTGAAAATCCCCATGGGCATAGGCGGTGCAATCCGCCGCCAGCAGCAGGTGGGCACCATCAAAATAGGGGGCGTTTACAGGCACCAGCTGCAGCTGCACCGGCCAGTGGCTCAGGGCGCTGACGGCCTCTTTTGCGGGTGCGGCGGGGGCAGAAGCGGTATCAAAACTCTGGCTCATAGAGCCGGGGCAGCCGCCCTCACGCTTTGCCAAATGGGCTTTTACGGCATCGGGGTCAAAGGCAGCGGCCTCCCGCTCGGTAAAAGTGATGGCGCCGGTGGGGCAGGCGGGCAGGCAGTTGCCAAGGCCGTCGCAGTAGTCATCCCGGATGAGCTTTGCTTTGCCATCCACCATGGCAATGGCGCCCTCGTGACAGGCCTCGGCACACAGGCCGCAGCCGTTGCATTTTTCTTCATCGATATGGATAATGGTACGGATCATAAGCGGAATCCTCCTCCTTGTTTTCAATGGTATCATACCCGGCTACGGAGGGAAAGTATGTTGTTTTTACAACGCAAGGAAAAGAAAATTCTTCTGCAGCCAAAGGCAAAGTATGGTAAACTGAAACAGTAGGGGGGTGCTGGTTTTGCATTGGAGTGTTTTACTGCTGATCACCATTGCGGTAGGCAGTGTGGGAGCTTTTACGGGGCTCAAACTGCGCATGCCTGCAGGGGCCATGGTGGGTGCTATGGTCACGGTGATCATCTTTAACCTGTTAACGGGGCTGACGGCCTTCCCCAGAGATGTCCGTGTTGTGGTCCAGATGTTCTCCGGCGCGGTCATTGCGCTAAGGGTAGCCAAAGAGGACATCCTCCATTTAAAAGTGATGGGCCTGCCTGTGATCGTGCTGCTCACCAGCATGATGATCTTAAGCGTGGTGCTGGGCCTTACCATCTACAGCGTCAGCGAACTGGATGTGACCACCGCTCTGTTTGCATCCACCCCCGGCGGCATGACGGATATGGCTATGATCGCAGGGGATCTGGGCGCCAACCCCAGCTATGTGGTCATTTTGCAGCTGTGCCGGCAGATCTTCACCCTTTCCCTTTTGCCGCCCATCTTTGCCAGGATCTTAAAAAAGAAGCAGGCAAAGGAGCAGACATTAGAGGTGGGCAGCAGCACCGTAAAGGCGGCAAAAGCCCCCAAACTGCCCTTAAAGCAGGCGGCCCCCAGGTGGATCATCACCTCTCTTGCGGCGGTGGCAGGCGGCTTCTTGTTTAACTATCTGGATATTCCCGCCGGCGCCATTTTAGGCGGTATGGTGGCCACGGTAGCCCTGAACATGACCTGGGGCAAATGCGCCATGCCATCTAAGACCCGACGGGTACTGCAGACCCTTTCAGGCTGTTACATCGGCACCACCCTCACCATGGAATACGTGTACACCCTGCCCCAATTGATCGTGCCGGTGTGCATCATGGCGGTTTGTGTGTTCATCTGGTGCTTTGGGGTGGGGTTTGTGATCCACAAGATCACAAAGCTGGATTTTGAGACCTGTATGGTGGCCTGTGCCCCCGGCGGCATTCAGGATATGTGCCTTTTAGCCGATGAGCTTGGGCTGGATGCCAGCAAGGTTGCCTTGATGCAGACCTGCCGCATCGCGGGGACCATCGCTTTCTTCCCCACCATGCTGCTGTTTGTACGAGGATTCTTTTTATAAAAAATGGCCTGCTTTGCAGGCTTCTTCTTTTAAAGAGGAGGAGAAAGGGAGAGATTTTAAATACGGCTAAAAAAGGCTTTACACTACCCCAAATCAATTGAGTATGATATACTGACTTTATAACATGAGAAGGATGTTATGGAAGCAAGAAGGAGGAGTTTATTTTGAGAAGTGATATTGAGATCGCACAAAGCGCCGAGCTTTTAGAGATCAGTAAAATCGCAGAGAAGGCAGGCATCCTGCCCGAAGAGGTCCAGCCCTACGGCCGCGGCATGGCAAAGGTGGAATATACCCGTATTGCTGACCGCCTGGCCGAAAAAGCACCCGGCAAGCTGATCTTGGTAACGGCCATTACCCCCACCCCCGCAGGCGAGGGCAAGACCACCACCTCCATCGGCCTGGGCGATGGCCTTTCCATCCTGGGCAAAAACGTCATGATCGCTCTGCGCGAGCCTTCTTTGGGGCCGGTATTCGGCGTAAAGGGCGGCGCGGCAGGCGGCGGCATGAGCCAGGTACTGCCCATGGAAGAATTAAACCTGCACTTTACCGGTGATATCCACGCCATCACCGCTGCCAACAACCTGCTGGCTGCCATGGTGGACAACCATATTTACCAGGGCAACGCTCTGGATCTGGATCCTGAGCGCATCACCTGGAAGCGCTGCATGGATATGAACGACCGCCAGCTGCGGCACATCACCAGCGGCCAGGGCCGCCGAACCGACGGTGTGGAGCGGGATGATGGCTTTGACATCACCGCCGCAAGCGAGGTCATGGCTGTGCTGTGCCTGGCTGCCGATGTGGATGATTTAAAACGCCGCCTGGGCAATATCATTGTGGGTTACAACCGCAAGGGCGCGCCCGTCCATGCCCGTGAATTGAATGCCCAGGGCGCCATGGCCACCCTTTTGAAGGAAGCCATGAAGCCCAATTTGGTGCAGACCATCGAGCATACCCCTGTGCTCATCCACGGTGGCCCCTTTGCCAACATCGCTCACGGCTGCAACAGCATCGTTGCTACCCAGACCGCCCGTAAGCTGGGTGACTACATCGTCACCGAGGCCGGCTTTGGTGCGGACCTTGGCGCAGAAAAATTCCTGGATATCAAATGCCGCAAGGCCGGCATCTGGCCCGACGCTGTTGTGCTGGTGGCTACCATCCGCGCTCTGAAGTACCACGGCGGCCTTGAAATGGCCGAACTGAAGGATGAAAACCTGGATGCCCTTGGTAAAGGCCTGCACAACCTGGGCAAACACATCGAAAACCTCCGCGAGCAGTTTAAGGTGCCCTGCGTGGTAGCCGTAAACCGCTTTGCTGCCGATACCGAAGCCGAGATCGCTCAGGTAATGGAATACTGCAAGGGCTACGGCGCCCAGGCAGTCCTTTCCGAATGCTGGGCTAAGGGCGGTGAAGGTACCATCGACCTTGCAAAGGCCGTTGTGGAACTGTGCGAAAAAGGCGACGGCACCCCCCACTTTACCTACAGCGATGACATGGGTTTGGAAGAAAAGATCGAGGCGGTCGCCAAGAAGATCTACGGTGCCGATGGTGTTGAATTCAGCGATACGGCCAAAGAGCAGCTCAAAGAGCTGACCCGCCTTGGCATGGGCGATTGGCCCGTCTGCATCGCCAAGACCCAGATGTCCCTTTCCGACGACGCCAAGCTGCGTGGCCGCCCCAGCGGTTTTACCGTACGGGTACGCAGTGCAAAGGCCAGTGCCGGTGCGGAGTTCATCGTGGTGCTGGCAGGCGCCATCATGACCATGCCCGGTCTGCCCAAGGTGCCTGCTGCAGAAGGCATTGATATGGACCGCAACGGAAACATCTCCGGCTTGTTCTGATCAAGAGAAAAGGCCCCCATACGGGGGTCTTTTTTTATTGAAAAGCGGGGGGAATGAGGAAGGAATTTGGCGCAGTTTCCGAAAACCGACAAAAAGATCCAATGGTTTAAATATTTCAAAAATGTAAGAATTGTGATACAATAGACACAGTCTTGTTCCCCTGAAGCCAATTTTTTTCTTTCATTTTTTGAAAAAAGAAAATAATGCCAAAACAGCAGATATTGTGGCGGTTTTTGTTTGGGGCCAAAGATATACCCCCCCTTGCTGAATGGCCTGCAAAAAAATGGTGAAAATGGAGACAAAAGTAAGGCAGGCCAGTTTGACACCGAAAAAAACTGCCGATATAATGAAAACCCCTTGAATAATGGGAAAGGAAGTGACAAATGAACGCTACCAGACGGCTAAAAAAACGCAGAGTGGATATCACGGTGGACCGAAGCGCCATCCTGAATAACCTCTTCTACGGTTATGAGGCACCGGCATCCAGCAAGGGACAGAAAGTCCTGGATGGAGCAAAGCGGCTGCTCATGGGAGCAGGCCGCATTGTTGCGTTCCCATTTATTTGGATCGGAAAGGCAGCGTTGTATTTTGCTGTACCTGTTAATCCCAAGCGTACCAAGGATCAAGAGAATCTGATGGCTGAAAGCAAGGTGCCCTATTACCGCCCCAACATTGGGAATACGGGTAAAATGGCTGCCGTAAAGCCGGATGCCTATGCACCGACCACCGTGGCGGCCCCCAAAGCAAAGACCAAAGCCCAAAGAAAACGCCGGGTGAAGCGCCAGCGCCCCCAGGTACTGGTGATGGAACGCCCCGAAAGCCAGGTTTCTGTGGTGGATGTACCCATTGAAGAGGTACTGCCTTTTATTGCGGCGGATGCCGTAAAAGAAGAACCGATTGTGGAAGCGGCTGTTGTAATGGAAGCTCCTGTGGATGCACCTGTGGCCGAAAGGATGGATGCACCCACGTTTGAAGCTGCAGCAGGTGCTGTGGCTATGGATGCCGCCGCAGATGTTTTGACCGATGCGGTGGATCTTGCCCCCGATGCAGTTGCCCTGCCCCGCAAGCGGGCACACCGGCGCACCCGGGAAGAGGCCAAAGGCCGCAGCAAAGCCAAAGCCCAGAGCAAAGCTGCTGCAGGCGGCGGTGGCGGCTGGGGCAAAAAGACGGCCATCGGCCTGTTGCTGTGCGGCATCATTGGCGGCATCGGCTTTGGCGGCTGGTACTGGATGGAAGGCCGCTTCTGCAATGTGACCGTGTTTAACGATGCAGAGGTCATTGAACTGCGCACCGCCGAAAAGAAGGTGGGCGATGTGCTGAAAGAAAACGATCTTTCTTTGAACTACCGCGACCGCATCGATTGCGGCACCGAGGCTGCGGTGTATGAGGGCATGGAGATCCGCATCACCCGGGCCAAAGATGTAGTCATCCGCGCAGGCGGCGAGGATGTACCTGTTAAGATGCCGGAAGGCACCGTAAAGGATGCCCTCATCTATGCCAGCATCTCTTATGATGACGATGACGAGATCAGCCCCAGTCTGGATACCCCCATTGAACCGGGCATGACTATCCAGGTGGTCGGGGTGGAAGTAAAAACCGTGACCAAGACGGAAACGGTGGATTATGAGATCATCTACAAAAACAGCTCCTCTTTAAAGAAGGGTACCACAAAGGTATCACAGAAGGGAAAAGAGGGCGTAAGGACCATTGTGACCAAGGTGACCTATAAGGACGGCAAGGAGGTATCCACCGAGGAGGTCTCCAATGAGATCACCACCAAGCCCGTCAATAAGATCGTCTTACGGGGCACCAAGGTGGTCAGCACCAGCGGAAATTACCAAACGGGGTATACCAAGCCCACGGAGGATATGATCGCCCGGAAGGTGACTTTGAGCCGCGTTACCGCATACACCCACACCGGCCACCGTACCGCTACGGGCAAATGGCCCAAGGTTGGCATGTGCGCGGTGGATCCCAAGATGTTCCCCTACGGAACCAAGCTGTTTGTACCCGGCTACGGCTACGCCGTTGCAGAGGATACCGGCGGATTTGTAAAATGGGAGGGCACCCAGATCGACTTGTTTATGAACACCGAGGCTGAGTGCAGAAGATGGGGCGTCAAGCGGAACTTGACGGTATATGTCATTAAAAAATGAATGAGGCGCCCTGTGGCTTGCCACGGGGCGTTTGTTTTTTAAGGTGGATAGGATGGAAAAGCAACGAAGCTACGATGGTGCCAACCGGGGCGAACTGCGCCAGGCACTGAATGAATACGGCCTGGCCCCCAACAAGAATCTGGGGCAGAATTTTTTATGCGACCCCAACGCCTGTGATGCCATCGTGGCACTGGCGGGGGACCTGAGCTTAAAACGTGTGCTGGAGATCGGCCCCGGGGCGGGGGCCCTTACGGTGCGCCTGTGCGAACAAGCAAAGAGCGTCTGCGCGGTGGAGATCGATGATGGTTTATACCGCCTGTTGAGCGCAAAACTGGCGGATCGGAAGAACCTGGTGCTGATCCACGGGGATGGTCTGAAGGTGGATCTGCCTGCACTGCTGGGGGAAGGCCCCTGTGCTGTGGTGGCAAACCTGCCCTATTACATCACCACGCCCCTCATCATGCGGTGTTTGGAAGAGCTGCCCCAGGTGGATACGCTGGTGCTGATGATGCAAAAAGAGGTGGCATCCCGCCTGACGGCACAATCCGGCAAGGATTACAGCTCCATCTCCATGGCGGTGAACTATCATGCCACCATGGAAAAAGGGCTGACCCTGCCGCCCAACTGCTTCTTCCCCGCGCCTAAGGTGGATTCCACCGTGGTAGTTATGAAGCGCAGGCGTTACCATTTGACCCCTGCGGATGAAAAGCTGTTTTTCCGCGTGGCCCGCAGTGCCTTTGCCATGCGCAGAAAGACCATTTTAAACAACCTAAGCTCTGCCTTCCCCAAGGATGTGGTATTGGAAGCGTTAGGCGAAGTGGGTATCTCCCCTACGGAGCGGGGCGAGCGCATCCCCATGGATGCTTTCATCCACCTCAGTGACGCCATCGGCAAACGGTTATAAAAATCGACGGATCTTCGGATCCGTCTTTTTTTGTATAACCAAGTCTTCTGCTGCATACCCATGGGGTAGGAGGTGGGCGGTATGTCCGTTGGCAGAATGATCATGTTGCGGAGCATCAAGGGGGGTAGGGCCTTTGGAAAGGTGCAGCTGCGCCCTTTGGGGGAGGAAACGGGCATCAGCGCCCGGGTGCGGGGGATAAAAAGCGGGATGCTGGTGCTGATGATGGGGGAGGAACTGCAGACATTTCCCCTGAGCCCTTTTCGGGAGGGGCTCAACTATGAAGGCAGGGGGATGCTGCGCCGGGGCGGGCGGATCCTGTGCGCAGTGGTGGAGGAGGACGGCCGGGTGCTGCTGGCGGGGGAATCCAACGGCAAAGCGGAAAACTGGGTTGCGGTGGAATACCGGCTAATGAAACGGTTTGCAAAGAACAGAGGCGCTGCGGCGAGTGACAGCACAGAGGGGGAACCGGACAAAGGGCCACAAAAGGAAATGGCCAAGCAGGCGGAATCCGAGCCAATGATAGAGGAAGCGAAAGAAGAACCGGCAGAAGAATCGGCAGAAGATGCTCCCCCCGCTGCAGAGGAACGGATGGAGTGTGCCATTGAGCTGCCGGCTGGGGAAGAGGGCGATACCCAGTGTGGGGAAGATGCACCTGAACTGCAGGGGGAAGGGGCAGAGGAAGATCCCCCGGTACATGAGCCGCTGCCTCGGGAGCGGCCCCGAACCTACGGTGCCCGCAGCCGTGGGCCAACGGCAGAGGAATTGCCCGGCATGGAACACTGGCAGTGGGAACAGGTGGATCTCACACCCGGGGAGGATGGCTACTACTACCTTGGCACCCGCTACGATGAATCGGGCAATGTGGATGGCCGTGCGGTGGCCATCCCCAAGGCGGCCCCCATGCCTGCCCACGCCATGCGGGGGTTCAGCAGGATCGGTCAATGCTATGTTCTAGCCCAGGACAAGGACCGGAACGTGCTGACCCCACGGGAGTTTTAGTTGGGCTCTGCAAAATATGCCTTTAAAATGGCCTCGGCCGTGGGGATGCAGGCATTGCTGCCCCCGGCCTGGGCTACCATCACCGCCAGGGCGATCTGAGGGTCATCCGCCGGGGCAAAGGCGATGAACCAGCCGTAGTCATCCTTGCCATCGGCCTCGGCGGTGCCGGTTTTTGCGGCCACCGTTACGCCCAGGTCCTGAAAGGCGCCCGCTGCAGTGCCCCCGGGCCGAACCACCGCCACCATCCCTTTTACGATGGCGTCGTAGGTGGATTGGGATAAAAACGCGGGGCTGAGCTGCTTTGGCTTTGTGGTGACGCCATCCATGGAGTGAATGAGGGTGGGAGCATAGCGCTCCCCCTTTTTGCTTAATGCGGCTGTGGCGTTTGCCACCTGAAGGACGGAAAAGCTGTTTTCCCCCTGACCGATGGCAAGGGAGAGGACCTGGCTTTCCCGAAAGCGGTGGTCGTTTACATAGTTGTATAACGAAAGGACGGCATCTTCACTAAGGTTGCAGCCGGATAGCGTGTGTTTGATGGCTGCATAATCCGGCACGGCCACCATGGCTGCTGCCTTATTCTTGGCATCGGCTTCATTTACCCCCAGAGCCGTGAGCTTTTGCGTGAGGATGTTTGTTAAATAGCCATCGGTATAGGCTTTACCGCCGATGATGCCATCGGCCTCCCACAGGACCTGGGCGCCGGTCTCGCTGCCAAAGCCAAAGCGTTTTGCATAATCGGCAATGGCATCGCTGCCAAGGCGCGCCCCGGCATCATAAAAATAATAGTTGCAGGAATGGGCCAGGGCATCGCTGACGGTCTCATAGCCGTGGGTGCGGCCCGATGTGTTGTAGATCCAGCAGGCAGGGGCATCCCGCATGGAAAAGCCCGTGTACCGCCCGTGGTCATAGATGGCGGTGCGGGGGGTGACGATGCCATTTTCCAAGAGGGCGGCGGCCACAAAGGGCTTGTAGACGCTGCCGGGGGGAAAGACGGAAGCTGTTGCCACGTTGATGAGGGGGCGGGGCAAGGTTGGGTCCGCATCCACCGCGCCGGAGGGTTTTAGGTAAGTGGGGCTCAGCTGTGCCCAGGTACTTTCGCTGATGGGGGAGGAAAACACATTGGGGTCGTACCCGGGGGCGGATACCATGCATAGGATCTCCCCCGTGTGCACATCCAGCGCTACGGCCGCCCCCACCGCTGCTTTGGGGTGACCATTGTGCCCAAGCTCTTCTATGGTGGTTGTTAGGGCATTGTGGGCGGCCTGCTGCATGGGCAGGCGGATGGTGAGGGTCACATCCGCCCCATCCTTGGGGGCGGTGCGGCTGAGGGTGCGTTTGTTGCGCCCAAGGTGATCCACCATAATGGTCTCACTGCCGCAAATAGGGTGCAGCACATCCTCCAAAATGCGCTCCAGCCCATCCCGGCCGACGGTATCATCGGGGCGGTAGTTTTTAAGGTCGAGTTCGCTTTTGATCTCCTCCGTCATGCGGCCGGTGTACCCCAGCACCTGGCTGAGCAGATTCCCCATGGGGTAGCTGCGCTTTTCCCCCTGGGTGATGGCGATGCCGGGCAAAGAAAGGATGTTTTCCTCGATCGTGGCAAGGGTGCGGTAATCATCCGTATGGGCCATGGGCAGGGGGTGGTACTGCTTGTAATAGTTGCCCGATGCGCTGTGGCGCACCGCCAGCAGCTTTAAGATGTGGGCGTCTTGTGCGTAGGGCTGTGCATCGTAACGGGTAAGGAGGGCGGTAAAAACATCCTCTGCAGTGGCGGAATCGGCCAGAGAAAGGGCGGTTTTCAGCTTTGCGATCTCCTTTGTGTGCCACTGGGGCACATCGCCCCCGGTGATGGGCAGGCTGCCCTCATAGGGGGGTGAACCCACCGCTTGGGTACAGGCATCGGTAAAGGAATGGAGCCTTTCTTTGGGCCAGGATGCAAGCTCGGGCGAAAAGGTGACGGAGCCTGTTTGTATGTTCATGGTTAGATCATAACTTTGACCAAGGGTGATCAGCGGGCTGAGGGCGGCATCGTTTAGGCCGGTGTAGGCTTTGCTGCCCTTACCGGCGCCGATCATCGTTTGCAGGCACTGCCGGGCCTCTGTTATGGGCAGGCCTGTAAGGCCATGTCGGGTAATAAGGGCGCTGAGGGCAGCGGATGCATCAGCACCGGGGGGCAGATCATGGGCGGTGCGGAATTCGGTGATCTCGCCATCTGTGTACTGCACGGTTCCATCCACCTGCATGAGGGGCAGGGTGCAGGGGTAGGCGACATCCTCATAACAGGAGAGGATATTTAGGGTATGCAGTACCGATTGGTTGATGGCGTCACTGCTGTGATCATAGGCGTAAAGATGGATGGTGTAGGTAGGGGTGTTTTCCGCAAGGGTCTCTCCGCCCCGAGCGAAGATGCGTCCCCGGCTGCCACGAATCAGCACCACACGGCTGAGGGTGTTTTGTGCCAATGCCAGGTATTCCTCATGGGAAAACAGCTGGATGGCGGCGCAGCTGAAAATCAGCACCAGGAATAAAACAAGGGTACACAGCCAAAGACGGCGCAGCCCTAAAATGCGGTGGTTCTTCATAATATCCCCCTTTCTGCTTTTGTTAGTTTGCCCAGTTCCTATTGAATGAAAACTTGACAAATGGTAAAATAATCAGGACAAAGAGAGTTTTATCAATTCTTGTCGAATCCATAGCCTTTGCCGGGCATTTGGGGATATTTGGGTGCTGCACCGTTGATTTTCCCAAGAAATATGCTAATATTTCAATATATACACGGAAAACGCAGAAACACCTGCTGTAAACCACAATATTT
>SVGV01000023.1 GCA_015056185.1 Clostridiales bacterium
CCCTTATGACGGCGCCGTCATCCACCTAAAGCATGTCCGTTACCGCTGTGTGCTGGATGACGGCGCCGTCATAAGGGAGGGTGTGGGCACCATACTGGATGTGGCAAACGGCCGGTACTTTGGCGGGGGCATCCAGGCCTTCCCCGTATCAGAGATCAGCGATGGGTATCTGGATGTGATGCTGACCATCCCCCTAAACCGCCGCCAGATCATCGGGGTGCTGCCGGTGCTCATCAAGGGCAAGCACGCACACCACCGCTATGTGGAGTTTTTGCGGTGCAAAAAAGCGGTGTTTGAATTCAGCGAGCCCACCCCCATCGGTGCCGATGGTGAGGTGGAATACCACAGCGGCTTTACGGCAGAGATCCTGCCCCGGGCCATCCTCATTGCCACCAGGGCACAGCTGCCCCGGGCGGAGGAGATCATCAGCGCATAGGAAAAGAGGTGGAACCATGAGCGTCATTACAGTTGCAGAGGAATTGAAAGGGGCAGCACAAGCCTTTTATGATGCGGGCAAGCCCATCTACTACGTGGGCGGTGCCGTGCGCAACACGCTGATGGGTCTGCCGAAAAGTGACATCGATATGACGGGCACCGCCATGCCGGAGGAGGCCGTGGCCATCGCCCGCAGCGCAGGTGCGAAGGCATCGGTGCGGGATACCGTCATGGGTACGGTGGACATCCATTGCGGGGGCATCCATGTGGAGTACACCCCCTTTCGCACCGAAAGCTACGGCGAGGGGGGCGAGCATCGGCCCCAAGAGGTCATTTTTACCCAGTCCATGGAGGAGGATGCCCTAAGGCGGGATTTTACCGTAAACGCCATCTATGCTGATGCGTTAACGGGGGAGGTCCATGACCCCATGGGGGGCGAAGGCCATCTGCAAAAGCGGGTGCTGTATTCCTGCCGGCCGCCCATGGATACCTTAAAGGACGACGGCGTGCGCATCTTACGCATGGTGCGCTTTGCCTGCCAGCTCCATTTTGCCATCGACCCCCAGCTGTACCGCGCCGCAAAGGCCCGGGCGGGGAATCTACAGGACATCGCCATGGAGCGCAAGCGGGAGGAATGTTATAAGATCCTGTTAAGCGACGGGGCGTACCCCGAGCTTACAGCGGGCATACACCCCGTGGTGCGGGGGCTTAATATGCTGTGGGATCTGGGGATTTTGAACCACCTGTTCCCCGAACTCATGGAGGGGGAAAGTATGGAGCAGCCGGGCAGCTACCACCGGTATACCGTGCTGCGCCATAATATGATGGTGTGTGCATCGGTGCCCTGTAAACTGCACCTGCGTTTGGCGGGGCTTTTGCACGATGTAGCCAAGCCCCGGTGCTATCATTTGACCCACGGGAAGATGCACGGCCACGACCGTATGGGCGTCCCCATGGCAGAGCGGATGTTAAAGCGCCTGAAGGCGGACAACCGCACGGTAGAGGCCGTCTGCGCCCTCATCGGGGAGCATATGTTTGATCTGGACGGCCGCGCCAAGGAGAGCACATGCCGCAAGCGGTTCAGCAAATGGGGGTTTGGCTTTACAGAGGACCTCATTGAGCTGAGGAAAGGGGATATCATCGGCAGCGGCATGGGCGGCAGCCTGGCCACTGCAGAAAAGTGGGCGCGGATCCTCCACCGGATGCAGGAAGAGGGCGCGGTGGATTCCATGGCCGGCCTTGCCATCACGGGGAAGGAGATCATGGATGCCACGGGCCTGCCCCCCGGCCCCATCATCGGGCGGATCAAAGAGCAGCTGTATGCCAAAGTCGCCGTGCAGCCCCGGCTCAACCGCAAAGAGGTGCTGGTGCAGGAAGCAAAGCACCTGTACAAAAGCATCGCTAATATGGAAAATAATGGTTTATTTTGATTGAGGAAAACTTTTTTGCCCTTCGGGGGCTTAGGAACTTTTTCTTTGCCTTCGGGAGCCCTCCGGGGGCCTAAGAAACTTTTTGAAAAAAGTTTCTTAGGAATCTTCAAAAACTTTAAGTGGCAGGATGCACCTACGGTGCCTCCTGCTTGCGTCGTTTTTTGAGGTTCTTAGGAACTTTTTTTGAAAAAAGTTCCTAAGCCGCCGAAGGGAAAAGCCATCACTTGCTCTCCATAGCCTTGCGGTAGAGCTGAACAAAATTGGTGTAGGATTGCGTGGCCCCGCTGACGGCCTGGACCTTTTCGATATCCTGGGCATCCAACAAAGCCTTGGGGTAGGTGGCAGAGCCCGCCACTGCCTTTTGGGCGGATTCGTACTGCTCCTGGGGGAGATCTTTGCCGTAGTTTTCATCCTTTAGTACCCCGTTTGCGTACTCCTTCCAATCCACCGCGACGATCTTGCCCCCTTCGCCCAGGGTGATGGCCAGCTCTGCGCTGTTGCCGTAGGCATCCTTGGTGCTTTCCGCCTTGTAGGTGCTGCCGGTATCCTCGTTATTTTTACCGCAGGATGCCAAACACAGCACCATGAGGGCGCTGAGCAATATAAGTATGATCCGTTTCATAATTCCTCCTTGGTGAGTTTTTTCTATTATGTCCCAATGGCGTTGAATTAACCCTCGCCCTTTGGTAAGATAGAACCCGAAGGAGGGAGCAGGATGCACACAAACCGCAGCCGATGGAGCAAACAAAAGATGATCCGCATCGCCGCCGTCATTGCAGCAGCAGTGGTGGCCATCATCGGCGGTTCGCTGGTTTTGCGCATTTTAGGCGGATCCCCTAAAAACGTGCTGCCCGGCATCCGCAAACGGGGCACCATCACCATCGGTGTTACCTCGGATACCGCGCCGCTGGGGTACATCGATGCAAACGGCAGCCTTGCCGGCTTTGAGGCGGATTTGGCCCGGGCCATCGGCGGCGAGATCGTGGGGGAAAGATCCGTGGTATTGGTGCCCGTCACCAACCGCACCCGTGCCGCCAAGCTGGATTACGGCCATATCGACTTTGCCATCTCCATGATCAGCAATGTGAGCGCCAATCAGGAGCGGTATCACCAGAGCGATGCCTATTACACGGACCCCATCACCTTTTTGACCCGCAGCGGCAAGAGCATCACGGCAGATGAGGATTTGAGCGGTAAAAAGATCGCTGTGTTTCAGGATTCCATCCCCCATAACACCCTAAAAAGCCATGTGGAAAAGTGGGAAAACCCGCCCCAGATCATCCCCTATACCAGTTTTGATGAGATCAAAGGGGGTCTTGGCAGTGCCGAAGTGGACCTGGTGTGTGCAGAAAACAGTGTTTTAAGGCAGTTTGGCCAAAGCGGGTACACCATCAGCAGCCATTCCATCGGCTCCGTCAGCTATGCCATCACCATCCGTAAAAACGAAAACGACCTGTATCAAGAGGTGCAGAACATCGTAAACCGATTAAAGGACGACGGCACCCTCACCACCCTTTACAACCGCTATGGGCTAGCCCAGCCGTAAACAAAAAGGACTTGCAGTGCAAGTCCTTTTTTTATTCCAATGTTTTCAGTTTATCCAGCGGCCAGATGAGGAGCACGCCCCGGCCCTTGACGGCACTTAGGGGGATGCACCCTACGCTGTCATCCCGGCTATCCAAACTGTGGTTGCGGTTATCTCCCATGACGAACACGCTGCCGGGGGGGACGGTAACGGCATCCATATCCCTTACCATGCCCTCTTCGTTTTGCGGATCGCTGAGCATCTTACCATCGATGAGGACCCGGCCTTCCTTCACTTCCACCGTTTCGCCGGCAAGGCCAATGACGCGCTTAACGTAGTAGCCCTCCCGGTTGGGGTATTCCACAATGACGATATCCATGCGGCTTGGCGGGTTAAAATAGTAAGAGACCTTTTCCACCAGCACGATGTTCCCCGTCTGGAGGGTGGATTCCATGCTGGGGCCTTCCACCGCCACGGCAAACACCACAAGGTACCGCAGCACCAGGGCTAAGATCACCGCAGCCGCGATGGTTTTGATGTATGGCCAGATGGAGGGCGGCATTTTTTTGATCCGCTCGGTACGGGTCTCCATACGGCGTACTTTTCTGCTTTCCATTTACAGCACCTTTTTGATGCGGCTGCTCAGCACGCTGCGCTCTAAAAACACTTCGTGGCTGCAGCCTTCGCACATCAGCTTAATGTCCGCCCCGACCCGGGTCACGGTAAACACGCTGCTGCCGCAGGGGTGGTTCTTTTTTAGCTGGAGCCGATCCCCCACTTTTAAGCCCACGGTACGGTCCATGTTATTCGCCGTAGCTCATCAAAAAGTCCATTGCGGCGGCATTGAACTTTTCGGGCTTTTCTTCGTGGACAAGGTGGCCGGTGTTGCGTACCAGCATCTCCTGGGCGCGGGGAGGAATGCCGATATAGTTGCGGGCAAATTCCCTGGGGGGGCGCACTTTGTCATCCTCGCCCCATACAAAGAGGGTATCATGCTGCAGCGTCTTTAACCGGCTGAGCACCTCTTCTTCGTTGAAGTTCTGAATGCTGCGGATGAGGGCATCTTTGGCGATTTTGCTGTCCAGGGCGGCAAAGGTGGTTTCGATATCCTCTTCCTTGATGACCGTCTGATCGAAGAAGCAGGCGGAGAGGGTCTCTGCAACGGCTTTGCGGCCGAACATCATGGAAGCGGGGTTGGCAAGGGGGCCGCCCAGCATGCGCACCCAGTAAGGGAAGGCCTTGGTCAGCCCGCCGGGGGCGATCATCACGCCGCGGCCCACACGCTCGGGGTAGTGGATCATGAAATCCAGTGCGTAGACGGCGCCGCTGCCGCAGGCCACGATGTGGGTCTGCTTGATGCGCAGGGCGTTTAACAGAGCCAGGATGAACTCGCTGTTTTCCTCTACGGAATAGGTCAGCTCGGGCTTATCGGAAAAGCCGTAGCCCACCATATCTGGGGCGATGGTCAAAAACTGCTGGGCAAACACGGGCAGGTTTTTGCGCCAGGTGTAGGCCGTTTGCCCCACACCGTGGATGAACAGCACAGGGTCGCCATCTCCCATGGCATCAAAGCGGATGTTGACCCCCTGCACATCGACAAACTCGCCGTTGTGCTCGCTATATATAAAGTTGTTATCCATTTCGGCGTCCTCCAAGTACAACAAACTAAGGCATCGGCGATACCTTAACAACATCTTACATCATTCCGGTGCTCTTTGCAACGGCTCATAACAGGTTTGTCATGGTTTTGTCATATTTGCAGGCTGAGCCTGCACCCATGTCGCGGGCGCGAAGCCGAGGCGCTGCCTGTGGCAGAGCAAGCGAGGCGGAAGCGCAGCAGCGTGCCCCCTTGGGTATGAGCAAAGGAGAATGCCGAATAGAATGAGGCAGACGACTATTGCGAACTGTGGGGGCTAAAGCTAATGTGTAATTGAACCGCATTTAATACAAGCTGATAACCCAGCGGTACCGGCCGGTGGCCGGAGCCACGCCGCGGGCAGGGGATAGCACTTGTGCAATCTGTTAACCCAACGGTAACGGCTGGTGCCCGGAACCATGTGCGCAGCGGCGGCAAGTTGCCGCTGACATGTGGCAACGCACTTAGCACAAATGATTATGATAAACAACGACCCCGTAAATTCTTTTTGCGGGGTCGATTTTGTTTGCATGGGTTTCTTCTCCTGTTATTCTGAGGAGTGTAACGACGAAGAATCTTTTGTTGCTTCCACTATGTACACTCAAATCCCATCCAAGCCCCCCACCAGCCGAGGCACCGCAGGTGCATCGGCCCTTTCTATATAACAAAAGCACCGGGCACGAATGTGCACGGGCGGCAAGTAGCCGCAGCCATGCCGCGGACGAAGAGTTGCGGTAATACGTATGTTTCATCCAACGATAAAAGAAAAGCAGGAGGCACCGTAGGTGCATCCTGCCGGCCAGTGGCCGGTGCCACGCCGCGGTAAAAGGGCTGTGGTATTACCGGCGATTCGTCCAACGGTAAAACAAAAGCACCGGGCATGAAATGCACGGTGCAAACGTAAAGTTTTCGGGGTTTCTTAAGGGGTACTTTTACAAAAGTACCCCTTAAGCCCCCGGAGGGCAAATCCCCCCAACTATCACGATCCTATCTGCTAAGGAGCTCGTACAGTCGCTCCAGATCCTCTTCGTTGTAGTACTCAATTACGATCTTACCCCGCTTTTCGCCCCCGTTGATCTGCACACGGGTGCCCAGGGTGCGGGTCAGCTCCTCTTCGGCGTTGCGGATGTGCACATCCTTCACCTTTTCCTTGGGCTGGGGCTTTTCCAGCGTAAAGATGGGTGCCAGCCGCTCCGCCTCACGGACGCTGAGGGAACGATCCATGATCTCCCTTGCAAAGGGGATCATCAGTTCCTCTTTTACCGATAGCACCGCCCGGCCATGGCCTGCACTCAGCTTACCGGCGTTCATCATCTCGATGACTTCCTCGGGCAGGGCTAACAGGCGCAGAGCGTTTGCCACCGCAGGCCGGCTCTTTCCGATGCGCCGTGCCAGCTGCTCCTGGGTCATGGAAAACTCCTCCATGATCTTCTTCATGGCCACGGCCTCTTCGATGGCACTCAAGTCCTCCCGCTGGAGGTTCTCGATGAGGGAAACCTCCATCAGTTCCCGTTCGCTTAAATCCCGGATGACGGCAGGCACTTCCCTCAGCCCTGCCATGCGGGATGCACGCCACCGCCGCTCCCCGGCGATGAGGGTGTACCGCCCGTTCCCCTTGCGGGATACCACCAACGGCTGCACCACGCCGTGAATGCCGATGCTGGCGGAAAGCTCTCTGAGCATCTCTTCATCGAAGGTCTTGCGGGGCTGGTAGGGGTTCGCCTCCAAAGAATCGATGGGGATGTTTACATAATTCTCGTTTTTGACGGTATCGCCGCCCACTGCAGCATCACCCAACAGGGCGCTCAGCCCGCGGCCCAAACGTTTTTCAGCTGCCATGGCTTTCCTCTCCTTCTCCTTTGCCTTCGCAATTGGCATCGATGACCTCCTGAGCCAGCGCCATATAGGCCTTTGCGCCGGTGCAGTTGGGGTCATACAGGGTGATGGGCAGGCCAAAGCTGGGGGCCTCACCCAGACGGACGTTCCGGGGGATCATGGTGTCGTACACCCGGTTGTTAAAGAAGTTCTTCACCTCGCCCACCACCTGCTGGCTCAGCTTGGTGCGGGGGTCGTACATGGTAAGCACCACGCCCTCCATGCTGAGGCTGGGGTTTAGCCGCTTGCCCACGATGTTCACGGTGTTGATCAGCTGGCTCAGTCCCTCCAAAGCGTAGAACTCACACTGGATGGGCACTAAAACTTTATCGGCGGCGGTGAGGGCGTTTAAGGTCAGCAGCCCAAGGGAAGGGGGGCAATCGATGAGGATGAAGTCGTACTCCTCCTTCACTTTGTTCAGCGCCTCTTTTAAGATGTGCTCCCGGGCGATCATGCTGGTCATCTCGATCTCGGCGCCAACCAGGTTGATGTTGCTGGGCAGCAGGTCCAGCCCCTCCACGCAGGTGGGGATGATGGCATCCCTTGCGGTGGCATCGCCGATGAGCACCTCATAGGTGGAATCGGTGATCTCGCTCTTTTCAATGCCCAGACCGCTGGTGGTATTGCCCTGGGGGTCGATATCGATGGTGAGCACCCGTTTGCCCAAGGCAGCCAGGCACGCGCTGAGGTTTACATTGGTGGTGGTTTTGCCCACGCCGCCTTTTTGGTTGGCCACGGCGATGATCTTACCCATTCCTCTATCCTCCGGATGTTTTTCTAATTTCTATTATAACTTGTCCGCACAAATGTGGCAATACGGCGCACAAACACTTTGCGTTTCACGTGAAACATTCCGGTTTTTCTTTGGTTGGATGCACCGGGGCCGATGTTTCACGCAAACCCAACCACGTTTCACGGGTGATGGGGTGGTTTGGGGGCAGATATGGGGAGAATGGGGCAGAAAAAAGAGGGTAACGACGCAGAAAGTTGCTTGTTAAGAGAAGGGCTGTACTTTGCTGCATGGATGCAGGCCAGCCTGCCATTGCGACGGATGACGAACGGAACATCGGAAGAGAGCGTGGCACACATCGTGAACCGCTCCACCGGGAAGGTTTTGCGGGGGCGCTAATGTTTATCCTGTTGTTCCTTATGGGTAGACACAGGGGTGCTCTCTCACCCTGCGGGGTGTGGGCACTACTGGACAACATATACCGTTGGACTATCAGCCCTTATCAACTCTACACCCGTCCCGCGGCGTGGCTCCAGCCACTGGCCGGTGGGTGTGTGCTTAGCCTGCTCGGTACCGTTGGGTTGTCTGCAAATACAATAGCTGGCCTTTGCCCGCGGCGTGGCTCCAGCCACTGGCCGGTACCGTTGGGTTAACAGCTTGTATAAATGCTACCCCCCGCCCGCGGCATGGCAGCGGCGACTCGCCGCTCCCTGCCCGCCTGCAATGACGCTAAGCCTGTACAAGCCGTTATTTATTCCTTATGAGATGTTCGCACAAAACAAAAACCCAAACGATTTTACGGGGTCGTTGTTTGTTATTAAAATTTACACCCCCATGCGCTGCCCACGTGTCTGCGGCGACTCGCCGCCGCCCGCCCGCGGCGTGTCTCCGGCTACTGCCCGTACCGCTGGGTTATCAGCCTGTACTACAGCCAGCCTCTGCCCGCGGCATGCCCGCAGGGGCTCCCTGTCTGCGGCAAATGGGGAGTTGTAGCTTGTTTCGTCGAATCGTGGGTGCTTTTGCGAAGGGGCAGGAATTCGCCCAATTACGGCGAAATCCTCTTGCATACACAAGAAAGGGGGATCAATCATGACCCACAGCGAGGAGAAGACCCAACACAGCAAAAAGTCGGTGGAAACCATCCCCATCGACAGCATACGCCCCAACCGTTACCAGCCCAGGCAGAGTTTTTCCGCAGCATCCATCGATGAGCTTGCCAGGAGCATCCTGCGCTATGGCCTCATCCAACCCATCTCGGTGCGGCAGGATGGCGCGGGCGGGTATGAGCTCATTGCGGGGGAACGGCGGCTGAGGGCCAGCAAACGAGCGGGGCTGAAGACCATCAGCGCCATCATCTATGCCGCGGGGGAAGAGGAAAGCGCCGTCATTGCTTTGATCGAAAATCTCCAGCGGGAGAACCTCCATTTCTTTGATGAAGCCCAGGCCTATCAGAACCTCTTATTGGAACACGGACTCACCCAGGAGGAGCTGGCAAGGCGCATCGGTAAAAACCAATCCACGGTGGCCAACAAGCTGCGCATCCTGCGGCTCTCCCCACGGGTGCGGGCCGCCATCGCCCAGGGGAGGCTCACGGAGCGCCACGCCCGCACACTGCTGCGCCTGCCGGAGGAGGCCATGCAGCTGAGCCTCATCGAGCAGATCCGCACCCGATCCATGTCCGTTAAAGAGACGGAGGACGCGGTGGAAAAGATCCTGGACCGGCTCTTTGTGGAGGAGGAATCCAGGCAGGCATCCCCCAAGCCCCGTCGGGTGGGCATCTTGCGGGATGGGCGCCTCGTCATCAACACCATGGACAAGCTGATGGAGCAGTTTACGGGCTGCGGGTTTGAATCCACCTACCAGATGAAGGATAAGGGCACCTGTTTTGAGATCAGCATTACGGTGAACAAGGTAAAGGCCCCGGAGCCCCGTGCCGTGTAACCAATGTTTCACGTGAAACGGCAGGGAGCCCCTGCGGGCATGCCGCGGGCGGGGGCAACTATAGTACAGGCTGTTACCCCATCGGTACAGGCGGCGGGCAGGGCCACGCCGCGGGCAGAGCGCGGTGGTGAGATAGGCTGATAACCCAACGGTACCGGCCGGTGGCCGGAGCCACGCCGCGGGCAGGGGATAGCACTTGTGCAATCTGATAACCCAGCGGTACCGGGCAGGCTGAGCCTGCATCCGTGTGCACAGCGGCGGGCAGTCGCCGCAGACACGTGGGCAGCGCATGTGGTGTAGATTATAATAACAAACAACGACCCCGTTAAATCGTTTGGGTTTTTGTTTTGTGCGAACACCTCATAAGGAATAAATAACGGCTTGTACAGGCTTAGCGTCATTGCAGGCGGGCCAGGGGGGATTTCGAGTTCCCCCCTTAGGCTAACGCCCCACTGTTCGCAATAGTCGGCTGCTGTGCATCCTCCTTTGCTTACAGAACCTACGCCTCGCTTCATCGCTTCGCGCGCTTGGCTCCGGTTCCCCTGCACCCCCCTTTACCGCTGGGTGGTTGCTGGTTTATCATCCTCCATTGGCCCGCGGCAAGGGTCCAGCGTCACGCTGGCCTTAAAACGACACAGGGGGAATGAATAGAACATTCACTCGCTGCGCTCCATAGCACCCCCACAGTTCGGAATAGTCGGCTAAATCGCATACGCTCTTTATCCTCCTTTCCTCACTGCGCCTTCGCCTCGCTTCCTCTGCCACTGGCAGCACTCGGCTCCAGCGCCCTATGGACCCCCTGTAGGAAGAGTTGCATAGCAACGACATGGAGAATAATTATGTGTGATTATCCATGTTCTCTAATGTATATTTTCCTGTCATTCTGAGGAGCTTGCGACGAAGAATCTAAAGTTACCTCCACTATGTATACTCATAGTTCATTCCAACCCCCGCAGTTCGGAATAGTCGGCTGCTCCGCATCCTCCTTTGCTTATACCCAAGGGGGCACGATGCAGAACCTTCGCCTCGCTTCATCGCTTCGCGCGCGTGGCTCCGGTTCCCTACAGCGGAATTGCATCATTCAAATGCAACTACCTAATTAAATCATCTGTTTACATTGCTGTGCAAACACGAAAGTTTTTTCAACATACCCCCCTGCCGGGGCAGTGAAACTGCATCGGGCGGCAAGTTGCCGCAGCCATGCCGCGAGCGAAGAGTTGCGGTAATACGTATGTTTCATCCAACGGTAAAAGAAAAGCAGGAGGCACCATAGGTGCATCCTGCTTGCATCGTTTTTTGAGGTTCTTAGGAACTTTTTTTGAAAAAAGTTCCTAAGCCGCCGGAGGCAAAAAAAGTTCCCCCTAGCATGCAAAAGCTTCCTAAGCCGCCGAAGGCAGCAACACTCCGGCAGATCACCCGCCTTACAACGGGCGTTTGCGCATGGCGCCGCCGCTGCGGGGATAGCCCTTAGGGGTGGGGCGGGCCTTCTTGGCCTTGATGATGCAGCACTCCGTCCCGCTTAAGGGGGAGCGGATGAGCTGGGGCACGGAGGCGCACAGGGTGCGGTAGGCATTTTTCGCCTCGTTGAGCTCCTCAAGGCCGCGCTTGCCCTTCATGGCCACAAATACACCGCCGGGACGGGTGAGGGGCAAGCAGTATTCGCACAGCAGGTTCAGGGCCGCCACGGCACGGGCAGTGACGTAATCATACCCATCCCGATGATCGTCGCTTAAGGCAATCTCCTCGGCGCGGCCCTGGATGGCAACGGCATTGGTGAGGCCTAAGGTCTCGATGACGCCGTTTAAAAACTCCACCTTTTTTCGGGTGGCATCACACAGCGTCACGTGGCAATCAGGCCGCAGAATGGCCAGCACCATGCCGGGCAAACCGCCGCCGGTGCCCACATCCATGATGCGGTCGCCCTTGTGGGGGGGCACCACGGTGAGCAATGTGGCGCTATCCAACAGATGGAGGTCGATGGCAGTCTCCGGGTCGCGGATGGCGGTGAGGTTCATGTACTGGTTGACGCCCAGCATCATATCAAGATAGCGGAAGAGCTGCTCGGTCTGCTGCTGCGTATGGGCCACGCCCAGTTCCTTTAAACCTAAGTGGATCCGTTCGATCAAATGGGTCATTGTACTTCCTCTCCCTGATGGCGCTTTAGGTACACCATCAGCACGCTGATGTCACTGGGGGATACCCCGCTGATGCGCCCCGCCTGGCCCAGATTACGGGGGCGGATGCGGCTGAGTTTTTCCCGAGCCTCAATACGCAGGGAACCGATGGCGCTGTAATCCATATCCTCCGGCAGGGGGGTGTGCTCCATCTTTAAAAATGCCTCGATGTCCCGCTGCTGGCGCTGGATGTACCCCCGGTACTTGGTGCTGATCTCCATCTGCCGCAGGACGGCCGGGGTGTAATCCCCCGTAAGATAGGGGGTGATGTGGCAAAGCTGGGCATCGTTCCGGGCAAGGAGGGTATTTAGCTGAGTGCCGCTCTGCACCGGCGCGCCGATGGCACGGCTCACTTCCTCCGCCTCGGTTAAGCTCAGGCGGCGGGCCTCCAGCTCCTTTAGGCCTGCATCCAAAGCGGCCTTCTTTTGCAGTAAGGCTGCGTACCGCTCTTCACTGACAAGGCCTGCATGGTAGCCAAGCTCCGTCAAGCGAAGGTCGGCGTTATCCTGGCGCAGGGTCAAACGGTATTCCGCCCGGCTGGTCATCATACGGTAGGGCTCCGGGGTGCCTAAGGTAGTCAGATCATCGATCAGCACACCGATGTACCCCTGGCTGCGGTCTAAGATGAGGGGATCTTTGCCCCTTAAATACAGCGATGCATTGATGCCCGCCATGAGCCCCTGGGCGGCGGCTTCTTCATAGCCGCTGCTGCCGTTGACCTGCCCCGCAAAGAACAGGCCGGGCACCTCCTTGGCCATCAAGCTGCCAAAGAGGGCGGTGGCATCGATGCAGTCGTACTCGATGGCGTAGGCATAGCGGGTGATCTGGGCGTGCTCCAGCCCGGGGATGGTGTGGAGGGCCGCCTCCTGGACATCGTAGGGCATGGAGGAGGAAAAGCCCTGCACATAGAGCTCATCGTTATCCAGCCCCTCAGGCTCGATGAACAGCTGGTGGCGCTCTTTATCGGCAAAGCGGACGATCTTATCCTCGATGCTGGGGCAGTACCGTGCCCCCATCCCTTTGATGACACCACTATACATGGGGCTTCTATGGATGTTAGCACGCAAGATGTTGTGGGTAGCCTCGTTGGTGTAGGTCAAATAACAGGGCACCTGGGTGATCTGGACGGAATCGGGATCCGTCAAAAAGCTAAAGGGCACCACAGGGTCATCCCCGGGCTGGACCTCCATCTTTTCGTAATCCACGGTGTGTTTGTTGATGCGGGGGGGCGTGCCCGTTTTAAACCGCATGATGGGGAAGCCCAGGTTTTTGATGCTCTCCGTCAGGTGATTGCTGCGCATCAGCCCCCCGGGGCCCGTCTCTTCACAGAATTCCCCCGCTAAAATGCGGCTCTTTAAATACACCCCGGTGGTGACAATGACGGCCTTTGCCGAATACACCGCCCCGTGGGTTGTCTTAACACCGCTGATGGAGCCGTTTTCGGCGGTCAGAAGCTCGCTCACCTCCCCCTGCAAAAGGGTGAGGTTCTGCTGTGTCAATAGGGTGTTCTTCATACTGGCGGAGTATTTGGCCTTATCCGCCTGGGCCCGCAGGCTGTGGACGGCGGGGCCTTTTTTTGTGTTGATCATCCGGCTTTGGATGAACGCACCATCGATGGTACGGCCCATCTGGCCGCCCAGTGCGTCGATCTCCCGCACCAGGTGGCCCTTGCTGGTGCCGCCGATGGCGGGGTTGCAGGCCATGTGTGCGATGGCATCCAAAGTAAGGGTGATCAAAAGGGTTTTTTGCCCCGTACGGGCAAGGGCCAGGGCGGCCTCGCACCCGGCATGGCCCGCCCCGATGACGATGGCATCATAATGCATCAAAGGGTCACTTCCCTACGCAGAATTTTTTAAAGATGGTGTCGATGACGTCCGCCCGGGGATCCTCCCCCGTTAAACTGTACAGGGCGCTTAACGCATCCATGGCATCCTGGCTGACGAGGTCAAAGGGGACGCCGGCGGTATGGGCATCGATGGCGCGGCCCAGGGCATCCTTTGCCCGCATGAGGCAATCCCGCTGGCGGGCACTGGTAATAAGGGTATCCTCCACCCCATCTGCAAGGCCGCTTAAAGTGAGGATGGTAAAAAGGAGTTCCTCCACCCCTTCGCCCTCCTTGGCGCTGATCTCCACCACAGGGGCATCAAGGCCCAGGCGGTACAGCTCGCCCCGGGTCAGGCTGCGGCCCAAGTCCACCTTATTATAAGCGATGACGGTGGGTTTGCCCATACACAGCCGTGCGGCGGCGTAATCCTCTGCGGTGAGGGGCTCGGCGCCATCCAGCACTAAGATGATGATGTCGCTTTCATGAACGGCGGCTTCCCCCATCTGCAGGCCGATGGCCTCGGCGCCGGTTTTTACATCCCGACGGCCGGCGGTATCGTACAGGCGGATCAGCTGGCCCATGTAGGTAAAGGGGTATTCCAGCACATCCCGGGTGGTGCCGGGGGTATCATCTACGATGGCCCGGGGGAACCCGGCAATGGCGTTTAACAGCGAGCTTTTGCCCGCGTTGGGGGCGCCCACCATGGTACAGCCGATGCCCTCTTTTACAAGGCGGCCCCGCTCGTAGCTGAGCCCCAGTGCCTCAATGCGGCTCTGTGCGCTCTTTAAAAGGGCGACAGCGGCTGTAACGGCCTCGTCCTCCCATTCCTCCTCCGGGTAGTCGATGGCGGCTTCCAGGCCCGCTGTGGCGTCCATAAGATCGCTGCGGATGGCGCTGATGGCTGTGCCTACCTCGCCCCCTAACTGGCGCAAGGATGCATCCACGGCGCTCATGCTCCGGGCAGAGATGACCTCCATCACCGCTTCTGCCTCGGTCAAGTCCATTTTGCCGTTTAAAAAGGCCCGTTTGGTGAATTCGCCGTTATCCGCAGGGCGGGCGTTTTTGCACAGGGTGCCGATGGCATCCATAATGGCGCTTAAGATGGTGGGGTTGCCGTGACCGTGGATCTCGGCAACGTCCTCTCCGGTGTAGGAATGGGGAGCCGGAAAGTACACCGCCATGGCTTCATCCAGCAGGCGGCCTGTAGCATCAAACACTTTGCCGTAGACCATGGTGCGGGGGGCAAAAGCATCCCGATGGAATAAGGCACGCAGAATGGGCAGCGTATCGCCCCCGCTGATGCGCACCACCCCGATGCCCCCGCGGCCCGGCGGTGTGCTGACGGCGTAGATGGTCATATGATCGTAAGATGTCTGCATATCTGCGTCCTCCTTGGTGGTCTGTTGGTGGGAGGGATAGATTGGGAGCCCTCCGGGGGCTTAGGAACTTTTTGAATATTAGGGGAACCTTTTTGAAAAAAGTTTCCCCTAAAACCCCTTCAAAAACTTTTGTTTTACCGTTAGATAAACCATTCGTATTACCGCAACTCTTCGCCCGCGGCATGGCTGCGGCAACTTGCCGCCCGTGCACTCCGTGCCCGGTGCTATTTTGTGTAAATGGCCGGTGCACTTACAGTGCCCCGGCAGGGGTATGTTGAAAAATCTTTAGTGTTTACACAGCAAAGTAAACAGATGATTTCATTAGGTAGTTGCATTTGAATGATGCAATTCCACTGTAGGGAATCCGGGGGAGATGGCCTGTGAGCAATGGTATTTTGTAAAAATACCTTGCGAGCGTTTGGCCATTTCTCCCGGGCAGTCAGAGGGGGTAAGGGGGAGTGCAGAGGGGGTCTAGGGGGAGAGATTGCACTCTCCCCCTGATCCGCCTCTGCAAGTAAGCCTGTATATGTCGTCGTCCGTTCCTTATGAGATGTTCGCTCACAAAACAAGAACTCAAAGACTTTACGGGGTCGTTATTCGTTTTCCCAACCACACCTTATGCGCTGCCACAAGGCTCCGGGCACTGCCCGGTGCAAAAAAAGGAGCCAATCTTGGCTCCTTTTACCGATTACTCGGGTTTGATCACCACATGACGGTGGGGCTCTTCGCCCTCGGAATGGGTCGTCACACCGGCGATGTTCTGCAATTCGGAATGGAGCACACGACGCTCGTAGGGGTTCATGGGCTCAAGGGCAATGCTCTTGCCGCTGGCCTTGACCTCCTGGGCCTTTTTGCGGGCCAGCTTCCGAAGGGTGTTTTCCCGCTTGATGCGGTAGTTTTCGGTATCCACCACAAAGCGCTTATATTCTTTATCGCCCTTATTGGCATAAAGAGAGAGGACGTACTGCAGGGCATTTAAGGTCTCGCCCCGACGGCCGATCAAAACGCCCATGCTGGGGCCGGATAAGGTAAAGGAGATGCAGTTATCATCGCAGGCATAACACTCCACCTTGGTTTCCGTCATACCCATACGGTTTAAGATGCCCTCTAAGAATTCCTGCTCCTTGCCGCCGTCGATCTTCTCACCAAGGTTCACAGCGGACTGCTGGCTGACTTCCTCCCGGCGCTCGCGATGGTTCTTACGGCGGTCGTTACGGCCCTTTTCACCACGGTCGGTGCGCTCGCCACGTTCGCCTCGCTCACTGCGCTCGCCCCTCTCACTGCGTCCGCCCCTGCGGCGGTCACTGCGATCACTGCGGGGTTTATCGGATTTTTTCGGGATGGTGGGATTTTCGTTTCTGCGGGGCGGGCCCTCGCTCTTTTTCACCTGAGGAGCTGCCTCGGCACTCTCCTTCATCCCGAAGATCTCATCCACCAGAGAAACGGTCTCTTTTTCCGTTAAGGCAACCACCACTTTGCTGCCGCCAAAGCCAAACAGGCCGCGGCTGCCCTGGCTGATCACCTCGATATCCACCTCATCGATGGAAAGGCCAAGCTCGACTAAGCCGTTGTAGATGGCCTCATCTACGGATTTACCCGTGGATTCCACTCTTCTCACGGCGATATCCTCCTATTTTTTCGCAGGCTGATTTGCCTGCTCGGCTAATTTCTTTTTGATGATCATATTCATGATGATGTTCTGGCCCAGCATCCACAGGTTGCCGAATACCCAGTACACAGCAAACAGGGAGCCCGTGGTCATGGCAAACCAGCCGATCATGAGGGGCATGAGCCATTCCATCATCATGTTGCTGTCGCCAATGGAACCGGTGGTCATGGCCTGCTGCTTGGTCTGCTGACGGGTGGCGGCCCACTGGGTGCCAAATGCCAGGAAGGGCAGCACATAGTAACCGTTGTTAAAGCCTGCATGGGCCTCCAGCACGGGGGCAACCACGGTGTTAAAGTTCATCCCTGCGGCGCTTGCAACCACATCAGCGGGGATGGATGCATAAGCTTCGCTGAACATGCCGCCTAACAGGGTGGCATCCGTCAATGTAGCGGTGGCACCGGCAAAGCTGTTAACAGCGGTCAGGTTGACCACGTTTTTGGCTGCGGCCAAAGTGGCGGCATCCAGCTTGCCTGCACAGGCGTTCACGGCGTTGGTGAACTCAGCAAAGCTGGGCATGACGGCTACATGGCCGGCATCGGCCTGCCAGATGTTGCGGATCCACATGAAGGAAGGGGGCATGATCTCCTGGCCGTTGGCAAGACCCACCACCAGCTGGATGGACTGGGTATCTGCCAATTGACGGATGGCGCCGAACATGGCAAACAAAATGGGCAGCTGCAGCAGCATGGGCAGGCAGCCTGCGCTCATCTTGATGTTTTCCTCTTTATACAGGTTGCGCAGGGCGATGCTCTGCTTTTCGGGGTCATTTTTGTAACGCTGTTTGATGGCGTTGATCTTGGGCTGGACCAGCTGGGTCTTTAAAGTGGATTTCTTGCTCTTGATATCCAGCGGCAGCAGCACAATACGGACGGCCAGCGCAAACAACAGCATGGAGACTACATAGTCACCGGTAAAGCTGTAAAAAAAGTTAATGACGCTGACAAAGAAGCTACTAATAAAGTTGTCGGTCAAAAAACCCATGTTATCCTCCTGATCTCCTCAGTGGAACGGGATCATACCCGCCCTTACTCAGGGGATTGCAGCGCAAAACCCGCCAAATGGCAAGGCCCAGCCCCCGAATCACACCCCATTCTGAAACAGCCTCATAAGCATAGGCCGAGCAGGTGGGGGTAAACCGGCAGCAGGGTTTGTGGCGGATGTGCTTCTGGTAACCCTTTATTAAGGCGAGGATCCCTTTTTTCATCATTTTACTTGAAAATACCTGCTTTTAAAAGCAGTTTTTCCATGGATTGTCCAACGGCTTTGAAATCCGCATCACGGATGGGCGCACGGCCCACAAAAACCATATCCCAATTGCCTACGATGCGCCCCTGCATCAGACGGAAGTTTTCCTTCATGAGCCTTCTTGCACGGTTGCGGGTGACGCTGTTGCCCACTTTTTTGCCGCAAGTAAACCCCACCCGGTAGCCATAGCGGCTTTTACGGGCGATGAGCGCCATAAGGGGAGAGCCCTGAGAGCGGCCCCGATGGTAGACGATTTGGAAATCCCGGTTTTTCCTCAGCCTGTTGGCCTTTTTCAAAGAAAAGGTTTTAGCCATGTGAAAAAAGCCGCAAAGCGGCTTTTACGCGGTCAGCGATTTACGGCCTTTTCTGCGCCGACGGGCGATGACGTTGCGGCCGGTGTGGGATTTCATTCTGCTGCGAAAGCCGTGTACCTTTTTGCGCTGGCGGCGCTTGGGCTGATAAGTCTGTAACATGTATAGCACTCCTTTTTACAGATGATTCACCATTATAACAATGCCTTAACATTATATTGAAGGTTCCGTTTCCTGTCAATGAAAAATCTTAGAAAATCCCTTCAATAAACGGGTTTTGTGGCCCTTTATAAGGGGTAAAAACCACCCTTAGCATCCACTAAAACACCATATGTTGTGGGTTATGGTATGCAAATGGTATATTTTGTGGCAAAAAGAAATTTTGCTTACGAAAAAACTTTTTTTCCTCTGCCGCAAAAACAGAAACCGGGGGCTGTAAATGCCCCGTTCTCAAGCTCAGTTTGCGCCGTAGATCCTGACCGGCAGCACCAAATACAGGAATCGGTCCCCTTCATAAGGGGTGATGACGCAGGGGTTGATGTTGGAGTTGAAATCCATATGCACCGTTTCATCCCCGATGGCCCGTAAGGAATCCATGAGGTAACGGGCGTTAAAGGCGATCTCAAGGTCCTTGCCCTCTTTTACGATCTCGATGTCTTCATACACATCGCCAAGCTCGGAGTTGGCGGTAAGGGCCAAAGTGCCGTCTTTGATCTCCAGCTTCACCAAATTGTTCTTGCCGGCGGATGCCATGAGGGAGGCACGCTCGACGCTCTCCAGCAGTGCCTTAGCTTCGATCTTCACCCTCGTAGCGTATTCCACGGGCAGAATGGCACGGTATTTGATGTACTCCCCTTCCAGCAGACGCACGGTGATGCGGGTATTGCCCACCTGGACCATCATCTGGCTGCGGCCGAGGAATAAAGTCACATCGTCCTTGCCGTCGCCCAGAGCCCGGGAGATCTCGCTTAAATACCGCTGGGGCACCACAAAGCTGATGTTTTCCCGCTGGTTCTTGGGGGCATCTTTATAAAGGGCCAGGCGGTAGCCATCCAGAGCCACCACGTTGATGGCGCCGTTTACAAGCTCAAACAATACCCCCGTCAAGATGGGCTTGCTTTCGTCGGAAGCGCAGGCAAAGAGGGTGGCGCGGATCATATCCTTTAACTGATCCCGGCTCAGCACAAGGGGGTTTACCTCGCTGATGGTGGGCATGGTGGGGTAGTTTTCCGCCGCGATGCCGCTTAAAGAGAACCTTGCCTTGCCGGAAAGCACTTTCACGGAAAGGCCATCGGTGCTCAAAAATACCTCGGATGCGGGGAGCCTGCGGGCCATATCGGAAAACAGACGGCCGGGTACCACGATCTCGCCCGCCTCTTCCACCATAGCACTGATGGAGGTGGTGATGCACAGGCTGAGGTCACTGCAGGTCAGGGTAAGGGTGTTATCCTCTGCGCTTACATGGATGCCCTCCAGGGCGGCGATGGCGCTTTTGCCGCTCAAGGCACGGGTAACGGTGTTGATGGCTAAAATCAGATCATCGACTTTTAACGAACACTTCATGGGCGGATCCTCCTGTTGTGAAATATATATTGGTTAAAAACAGTAGTAGTAGTAATAAGGGCTGTGCAAGGTGTGGATATCTCAGAAAACCCCAGTTTTCAAGGGCTTTTTCCTTACGGATAACCCTTCGGATGATTTTGATGTTTTTCCACACAAGGCTTTTCTTATACACAAGTATAACGGAAGAGGTGCCTTTTATGCAAAGGTTATCCGTGTATTTTCACAGCCAATCCACAAAAATTATCAACACCCTGTGCAGGGAGCCCCTGCGGGCATGCCGCGGGCGGACGGTGGTGGTTGGATAGGCTGTTAACCCAGCGGTACGGGCAGGGCCTTGAGTCAAGCCGCGGACGGGGGGCGGCGAGTCGCCACTGACACGTGGGCAGTGCATAGGGGTGTGGATTGGGATAATAGATAACGGCCTCGTAACATCTTTGGGTAGGGTTTGTTTTTTGTGCGAACATCTCAAAAGGAAAATGCAACGACAATAACAAGCTTACCTGCAGAGGCGGATCAGGGGGCGGGGAGCCCCGGCGGACAGTGCCCGCAGACACGTGGGCAGCGCACCGGCCAGTGGCCGGAGCCATGTTCGCAGCGCTTGGTGTGTGAATTGGGATAATAGGTAACGGCCCCGTAAAACCTTTGGGTTTTTAAGATTCTTCACTTCGCTCAGAATGACATGAAATAGCAAAAGAGCCTTTTGCTGGTGGGATGGTAATCCGGTTTAGCACATACATTTGCCCGCAGTGTGGCTCCGACCGCCGGCCGGTCATTCTGAGGAACGGAGTGACGAAGAATCCTGTGGCCACAGGCCACATACATCACCATTATTACGGGGTCGTTGCATGGCTTACCAAACCATATTCCTGCGTGCCGGTTCCATCTCCTAAAACCCATATTAGCTGCAAAGAAAGTAACAAACACCCCCGCAAGGGGCACGAAGTGCACCTTGCAAATAAAGTTTTAGGAGTTTCAGAACCCTTTTTCAAAAGGGTTCTGAGAAAAAAGGGTTCTGAGAAAAAAGGGTTCTAAAAAGAAAACAAACCCACTCAGCCGTTGGCCAGGCTGTTTTTGATATCCTCGATGGTCTTGTTTAAGCTTGCGTTTTCCCGGCGCTCCTGGCCGATCTTCTCGCAGGCGTGGAGCACGGTGGAATGGTGCTTATCGAAGATCTTGCCGATGTCCGGCAGAGAAAGCTCCGTCATATCCCGCACCAGATACATGGCGATCTGCCTGGGCACGGCCAGTTCACGGCTGCGGCGGGTGGAGCAAAGATCCACCATGGAGATGGAAAAATAATTGCACACGGCAGCTTGTACATCCTTGGCGGTGATCACCTTGGGACGGGAGACGAAATCTGCAAGGGCGGTCTGGGCCAGCTGCAGGTTGATGGGCCGCCCCGTAAGGTTACTAAAGGCCACCACACGGTTTAAGGTGCCCTCCAGCTGACGGATGTTGGATTTGACGATATTGGCGATAAAGGGCAGCACGGATTCATCCTCAATGATGATCCGGTCGTTCTGGGCCTTTTCCTCCAGGATGGCGACACGGGTCTCGTAATCCGGGGGGACGATGTCTGCCAACAATCCACCTTCAAACCGGGAAACCAGACGCTCCATCAAAGATGCGATGTCTTTAGGTGCCCGGTCCGCCGTTAGGATGATCTGCTTGCCTGCGGACTGCAAAACGTTAAAGGTGTGGAAGAATTCTTCCTGGGTGCGCTCTTTATCCGCAATAAACTGGATGTCGTCCACCATGAGGATATCCGCACTGCGGTATTTGTTGCGGAACTCCCCATTGGTACCCTTTTGAATGGAGGTGATGACGTCGTTGGTGAACCGCTCGCTGGTCACATAGATGACCTGGGCAGAGGGATTATCATGGAGCACCGCGTTTCCGATGGCGTGCATCAGATGGGTCTTGCCAAGGCCGGTGCCCCCGTAGATGAACAGAGGGTTGTACATGCCGCCGGGGGTGCGGGCCACCTGCTTTGCCGCGGCGCAGGCCAGGCTGTTGCCGTCGCCCACCACGAAGGTATCAAAGGTGTAACGGGGGTTTAATACGGAAGCGGGGCGCACGGGGGCGGCCTCCTCCTTTTGCACTTCCAGGGTAAACACGGGGATGAGATCCCGCTGGCTGGCGGTGTTTAAGGCGCTGCGTACAAAGTTGTAGTAATCGGATTTTTGTAAGGTCGCCAACACAAGCTCATTGGGCACAACAAGGGTCAGTTCCCCGTTTGTTACCCCCATGGGCTTAAGCGGTGCGATGTAACTGTTGTAAGACGCATCAGAAAGCTCAGAGCGCAGGATCTGGCAGGCAGAGCTCCACACGCCCGGTAAATTCAATTCCATTTTATTACCCCCTTAACAGCATAGGTTATACACTCTTTTGTAATAACCTGTGGATAACTTATCATTAAGATATCAACAGGTTGTGAATAAAACCCCACAAACATAATTTACCGCCGAAATTGGCGGTAAACTGGTACAAATATGGGTGGGATTTGTGGATAACTTTGTAAAGGAACGGGCACAGCGCCCCTTCCGACAAAATAATAACAAAATAGTTGTGGATAAACAAGCAGAACATTCGTTCAACTTGCTGCGGATATCTTCCCATTTGGTTCCCACTGATATGAAGTTATCCACAATGCAAATTACCGGGGATTTCATAACTGCCCCTACCCCCTTTTATGGTATAATACCCCTAAGGAGGCTACGATGCAGATCACGTCCATCCGGTTAAAGGATTTCAGAAATTACGAAGAGCTTACCTTCGTGCCCCAGGCCGGGGTTAATATCCTAATGGGTCAGAATGCCCAAGGCAAGACAAATTTGCTGGAGGGCATCTATTTGTGCTGCATCGGGAAGAGCCACCGCACGACAAGGGACGTGGATATGATCCGGGAAGGTGCGCGCAGCGCCTACTGCGGCATCAGCGTCAAACGACGGGATGGCAGCCGCAGCGTGGAAGTGATGCTCAGTAAGGACAGCCGCAAGCGCATCCAGGTGCTGGGCATGGCCATCAGCCGTATGAGTCAGTTGATGGGGCACATCAACTGCGTGTTCTTTTCCCCCGAGGATCTCCAGCTCATAAAAGGAGGCCCCAGCGGGCGCAGGCGGTTTATCGACATCACCCTATGCCAGCTGCGGCCCGGGTATTTTACCGCCCTGTACCAGTACAACAATGCCTTAAGCCAGCGCAACGCCATCTTAAAGCGGTACGATGATAAAAAGAGCGCCATGCTGGATGCCTTTGATGTAACGCTCAGCGCCTATGGTGGGCGCATCATGGCCCAGCGGCGGGATTTTGTGGAAAAGCTGAGAGGATGCGCCAAGCTCACCCATGGGGGCATCGCCGGGGGAGAGCAGATCGACCTTGGTTACCGCAGCCAGGTGGATGCCGCCGACGAAGCTGAGTGTGCAAAGCGCCTTTTGACGCTGCTGGAAGAGCGGCGCAGTGAGGACATCCGCAGGTATATGACCACCGCCGGCCCCCATCGGGATGATCTTTCTGTGGAGATCGATGGCCGGGACGGCCGCATGTTTGGCAGCCAGGGGCAGCAGCGCACCGCCGCCCTTGCCTTAAAGCTGGGCGCCATGGAATTGATGCGTCAGGAGACGGGCGAGATGCCCATCCTCATGCTGGATGACGTGTTATCCGAACTGGATCGGGGCCGCCAGAACGCCCTTTTAAGCTGCATCAAGGGGCAGGCGTTCATCAGCACCGCTGTGCACATGGCCTGGCCCGGTACCCCTGCCGTCCATCGGGTGGAACAGGGTAAGTTGGTTTGAAATTTTATTTATTAGGGGGAACTTTTGCCCTCCGGGGGCCAAAGGGGTACTTTTTGAATATTAGGGGAACCTTTTTAAAAAAAGTTTCCCCTAAAACCCCTTCAAAAACTTTTGTGTTTGCACCGTGCACTTTGTGCCCGGTGCTTTTCTTTTACGCCGATGCAGTTTCACTGCCTCGGCAGGGGGTGGGTTGGAATGGGGTTTGAGTGTACATAGTGGGGGCGATTCTTTGCCTCCGGCGGCCTAAGAAACTTTTTGAAAAAAGTTTCTTAGGGATCTTCAAAAACTTTCAATTGCACCGTGCACATTCGTGCCCGGTGCTTTTTGTTTTGCCGTTGGACGAAGTATTCGTATTACTGCAGGCCTATGCCCGCGGCATGGCAGCGGCAACTTGCCGCCCGATGCACCTATCGGTGCCTCGGCAGGGGGTGGGTTGGAAAATCTTTAGTGTTTACATAGCAATGTAAACACATGATTTAATTAGATAGTTGCATTTGAATGATGCAATTCCGCTGTAGGGAGTCCGGGGGAGATGGCCTGTGAGCAATGGCGTTTGTTAAAACGCCTTGCGAATGTTTGGCCATTTCTCCCGGGCAGTCAGAGGGGGTAAGGGGGAGTGCAGAGGGGGTCTAGGGGGAGAGATTGCACTCTCCCCCTGATCCGCCTCTGCAAGTAAGCCTGTATATGTCGTTGCTTTTTCCTTATGAGATGTTCGCACGAAAATAAAAAAACAAACCCCGCAACAAAGATGTTACGGGGCCGTTGTTCGTTATTTTCATATAAACCCCTATGCGCTGCGCACAGGGAAGCGGGCACTGCCCGCAGGATTCTTCGTCACTGCGTTCCTCAGAATGACAGGAAAACAGGTTTTAGAGAACATTGCTAATCGAACATGGTTTTTACTCTGTCGTTGCCATGTAACTCTTCCTACAGGGGGTCCATAGGGGGAATGAAAACATGAGGGAGCGCAGCGAGTGAATGTTCTATTCATTCCCCCTGTGTCGTTTTAAGGGGGTTACGGGGGTGCAGGGGGCCTAAGGGGGGAACTCGAAATCCCCCCTGGCCCGCCTGC
>SVGV01000088.1 GCA_015056185.1 Clostridiales bacterium
TCTGGATGTTGCGGATGAAACGGAGCGCCGTTTGTATGAATTGATTCTTTCTGCCTATAGGGAACTTTCCGCTTTTGACCCTGCCGTCAAATAATAAAACAGCCTGCCTTGTGCAGGCTGTTTTTTTTATTGCTGCCACAAAAACAGATACAATAAGAAAAGTATAAAAAAGTTTTAAAAAACCCTGCAAGAAGGTAAAATCATTTATGGTATTCATATTTTGAATGTGATATTCTATACTGGTATGAAAAAAAGAGAATGACAGGTGAAAAAACATGAAAAGAACCAAAATTATTTCTACGCTGGGACCCGCCTGCGACAACATTGAAACCATGGAACAGCTGGTTTTAAACGGTGTCAACGTATTCCGCATGAATTTTTCTCACGGCACCCATGAGGAACATGCCGTCCGCATCCAGAGGGTGAAGGAACTGCGGGAAAAACTCAAGCGGCCCATCGGCCTTCTGCTGGATACCAAAGGCCCCGAGATCCGTTTAAAAACCTTTGAAAACGGCGGCATCACTTTAACCTCCGGTGATCAGTTCACCCTGACCACCCGGGATATCATCGGCAACCAGAACGAGGTGGCCATCACCTACGATCTTCTGCCTGAGGACGTCAGCGTGGGCAGCACCATCCTCATCGATGACGGTTTGGTGGAATTGGAAGTGGAAGCCATCGAGGGCGGAGACATCCACACCCGCTGCATCGTGGGCGGCCCCATCAGCAACCGCAAGGGCGTTAACGTCCCCGGGGTGATCATCCGCCTGCCTGCCATCACCGAGACCGACGCCAGCGACATCATCTTCGGTATTGAAAACGGCATCGATTTCGTCGCTGCATCCTTCATCCGCAAGGCTGCCGATGTTTATGAGATCCGCAAACTGCTGCGGGATCACGGCGGTGAAGGCATCCAGATCATCAGCAAGATCGAAAACAAAGAGGGCGTTGATAATATCGAAGAGATCATCAACGCATCCGACGGCGTTATGGTCGCTCGTGGTGACTTGGGCGTAGAGGTGCCCATTGCCCGTGTGCCCCTCATCCAGAAAGAGATCATCTACATGGCAAAAGCCAAGGGCAAGATCGTCATTACCGCCACCCAGATGCTGGACAGCATGATCCGCAACCCCCGTCCCACCCGTGCCGAGGTCAACGACGTTGCCTCTGCCGTGTATGATGGCTGCGACGCTGTGATGCTCTCCGGTGAGACCGCGGCGGGCAAATACCCCGTGGAAGCAGTCAAGATGATGAACCGGGTCTGCCTGAACGCAGAGGCCCATCACCTGCTGCTGGAGGTCAAGACCTCTTATGAATTCGTCCACGAATATTCCCTGACGGATGCCGTGGCCAACGCCTGCTGCAACATGGCAAAACAGCTGGACAGCAAGGCCATCATCACTGCGACCAGCAGCGGCAGCACCGCCCGCATGGTGGCAAAATACCGCCCCGGCTGCCAGATCATCGCCAGTACCGAGCGGCCTGCCGTTTACCATCGCCTTTCCCTTTTGTGGGGCGTGGAACCCGTACTTTGCAATGTTTACCGCAGCACCGATGACATGATCGAGCATTCTGTAGAGGCTGCAAAAGAAGCGGGCTTTGTAAAGGATGGCGACATCGTGGTCATCACCGCCGGCATCCCCACCGGGGTACCCGGCACCACCAATATGGTAAAAGCCCACGTGGTGTAATTGAATCAAAAAGACAGGATCGTTCGTCCTGTCTTTTTGTTTTTATAACCAAAATAACCCAACATTCTCAATCTGCCCCCTATGGTGTATAATGTAACCAATCAGCTAACCTTTTATGGAGGTAACGACATGAAGATTCGCAAAGCAGTTATCCCTGTTGCCGGGCTTGGCACCCGCTTTTTGCCTGCCACCAAGGTCATGGCCAAGGAAATGCTTCCCATTGTGGACAAACCCACCATTCAATACATCGTGGAAGAAGCTGTGGCTTCCGGCATTGAGGATATCCTCCTTGTGACGGGCCGCACCAAAAAAGCCATCGAAGATCATTTTGATTACGCACCCGAGCTGGAACTGGAACTGGCCGAAAAGGGCAAAGAAGCCGAACGGGAATTGGTGCGCAGCATTGCGGATATGGTGAACATCCACTTTATCCGTCAAAAGGCACCCAAGGGCCTGGGCCATGCGATCTACTGCGCCAAGAGCTTTGTGGGCAATGAACCCTTCGCCGTACTGTTGGGCGATGACGTTGCCGTATGCGAAAAGCCTGCATTGAAGCAGCTCATCGAGGTCCATGAGGAATTTGGCTGCTCCGTCATCGGCGTAAACCCTGTGAATATGAAGGACGTAAGCCGCTATGGCGTCATCGCCCCTGATGAAGCCTTTGCCGCCCGGGATGGCATTGTAAAGATCAAAGGCCTGGTGGAAAAACCCCCGGTGGAGGAGGCCCCCAGCAACCTTGCCATCTTCGGCCGTTATGTGATCACCCCCGAGATCTTCCCCATTTTGGAGAACCTGCCAAAAGGTGCCGGCGGCGAGATCCAGCTGACGGATGGATTGAAGGTGCTCCTCCAGAGTCAGGGCATGTACGCCATCGATTTTACCGGTCTTCGGTATGATATCGGCCAGAAGCTGGGCTTCTTAAAGGCCACGGTGGAATTTGCCCTCCGCAGGGATGATTTAAAAGATGAATTCAAAAGCTATCTGCTTGAGATCGCAAAACGGGTGGAGGCAGGCGAAACCATATGAGCACCATCATTAAAAACGCATTGATCCTCACCATGGAGGAATCCGCCCCTGTTAAACAGGGGGATATCGTCATTGAAAACGGCCGGTTTGCCCAGGTGGGCGGAATGGCACAGGTAAAGGATGGGGATGAAGTCATCGAGGCCGGCCATCATGTGGCCATGCCCGGCTTTGTCAACGCCCATGCCCATAGCCCCATGACGTTATTGCGGGGCGTGGGGGATGACCTCCCCCTGGATCGCTGGCTCACGGAAGCTATCTTCCCCCTGGAAGCCAACCTTCAGGACGGCGACTGCTACTGGGGCACCATGGCTGCCGCAGCAGAGATGATCGCCGGGGGTACGGTGCTCTTTTTAGAGATGTACCAGGCCGCCGATGAGATCGCAAAAGCCACCGCCGAAAGTGGCATGCGCGGGCTGATCACCCGTGGTGTGGCCTTCCGTGCGGAGGACGAGGCCGCGGCCATGGGGCGCATCAAACGTCTTGAAA
>SVGV01000024.1 GCA_015056185.1 Clostridiales bacterium
TAGCTTTGCTGCCAAGATCGGTGATGTATTCCGCCACGGACCATGCGATGGAGAGACCGTCAAATGTGCTGGTGCCCCGGCCGATCTCATCCAAAATGATGAGGCTGTTTTTCGTAGCGTTGTTTAGGATGTTGGCGGTCTCTACCATCTCCACCATGAAGGTGGATTGGCCGGATGCCAGATCATCGCTGGCGCCCACCCTTGTGAAGATGCGGTCCACAAGGCAGATATCCCCTTCTTTTGCGGGGATGAAGGAGCCGATGTGGGCCATCAGGGTGATGATGGCCACCTGGCGCATATAGGTGGATTTGCCGGACATATTGGGCCCGGTGATGATCAAAAACCGGTCATCGGTGCCGTTTAAAACACAATCGTTGGGGACGAAGCCGCGGATGGACCGTTCCACCACGGGGTGGCGGCTTTCCGTCAGGCGGATGACGCCATCCTGGTTGATCTTCGGCCGGGTGTAGTTGTGATCGTACGCCACCCGTGCTAAGGAGCACAGGGCATCCACTGTTGCTAAGATGCGGGAGTTTTCCTGCAAAATGGGCAGCACCTTTGCGATCTGCTCACGGATCTCGCAAAAGAGCTGGTATTCCAGGCGCATAGATTTTTCCTCTGCACCTAAGATGGTATCCTCGATCTCTTTTAATTCTTCGGTGATGTACCGTTCCGCACCCACCAGCGTTTGCTTACGGGTATAGCGGTACGGCACCAGATCCACCTGGGAACGGCTGACCTCAATGTAATACCCAAAGACCTTATTAAAGCCGATCTTCAGGTTTTTGATGCCGGTGGATTCCTTTTCCTTCGCCTCCAGCATGGAAAGCCAGCTCTTGCCATCCACCGATGCGCTGCGCAGCATGTCCACCTCTCTGTGGTAGCCGGGGCGGATGATGCCGCCCTCTTTTGTGGTAACAGGGGGCGCATCCACAAGGGCACTTTCGATAAGCTCTGCCATTTCACTAAGCTCATTCAGACCATCACAGGCCTTTACTAGCATGGAAGAACGGCACACGGAAAGAAGGTTCTTCACTTCCGGGATCATGTTTAAGGTATCGCCGATGGCTTTGACATCCCTTGGGTTGATGGTGCCGTAGGATACCTTTGCACAAAGGCGCTCTAAATCATAAATATGGCTAAGGCAATCCATCAGATTGACCCTGACGATATAGCTGTTAAAGAGCTCTTCTACCCCATCCAGGCGCTCGTTGATGGCATCGGCATTTAACAAAGGCTGTTCCAGCCAGCGGCGGAGCATCCTTGCGCCCTGGGGGGATTGGGTCTCATCCAGCACCCATAATAAGCTGCCCCATTTGCCTCCGCCCATGATGGTACTGGTCAACTCCAGATTGCGCTTGGTGCCCATATCCATCTGCATGTAATCGCCATTTTGGGCCATCTGCAGGCGGTTGATATGGCTAAGAGGTACCTTTTGGGTCTCAAGCAAATACTGCAGAAGGCCGCCCGCCGCGCAGATGCAAAGGGCGCCATCGGAAAAGCCAAATCCGCTTAAGGTGCCAACGGAAAAATGATCACACAGAAGCTTTAAGGCGGCATCTGCATCAAAATGCTTTTGGCTGCGGGAGGTCACAAGGCAGCTGATGGTATTGAAAAACTCTTCACTGAGCTGTTTTGCTGCACCATCGGTGATGATTAGTTCGCTGGGGGCGATGGAGTACAAAAGGTTTTGCACCTCGGCAGCATCGCTTTTTGTGCAATCCGCCGCAAAAAACTCGCCGCTGCTCACATCGGCATAGGCATAGGCCAAGTGGCCCCGGTTTGCCGTGATGGCCAGAATATAGTTGTTGCGGTCCCTTTGTACCATGTTGTCTTCAATGACGGTGCCCGGGGTCACGATGCGGACCACATCCCGCTCCACAAGGCCTTTGCCCGGCTCCGTTAATTGTTCGCAGATGGCCACTTTGTAGCCTTTATCAATGAGGCGCTTTACATAGGCATCCACGCTGTGGTAAGGCACACCGCACATGGGGGCGGGTTCATCAAGGCCGCACTTTTTGCCCGTTAAAACGATCTCCAGTTCCCTTGAGGCAGTGAGGGCATCTTCAAAGAACATTTCATAAAAATCGCCCATGCGGAAAAACAGGATGCAGTCTTTATACTGCTCCTTCATATCCACATATTGCTGCATGCCGGGGGAAAGTTTTGCGATTGCCATTGGTTACTCCTCGATCTCTTCGCCAAGAAGGGTGTTTGCTTTGGCTTCGGTAATGCGGACCCGGGCGAAATCCCCCACCTTACCGGAAGCCTTTTTGAAGTTGACGGTGATGCCCCGATCGATCCTGCCGGTGTATTGAGCGGCATCTTTTGTGGCTTCGCCCTCAATCAGCACCAGCTGCTCTGAGCCGATCAAGGAAGCGTGGGTCTTGTGGGAAAGATCCTTGATGGTGTCGATGAGGGTCATGATGCGCCGCGTCATAACATCCTTTTCCACTTCCCCTTCCATGTTGTAAGCAGCGGTGCCTTTGCGTTTGCTGAAGTTGAAGGTAAAGGCGGCGTCGTACTTTACGGCATGGCAAAGGGAGAGTGTGTCGTTAAAATCCTCCTCCGTCTCTGTGGGGAAGCCCACGATGAGGTCGGTTGTGATGCCAACATCGGGCATGGCGGAGCGGAGTTTTTCTACCAAAGTCAAATACCCTTCCCGGGTGTATTTGCGGTTCATCAGTTTTAAGATCCTGCTGCTGCCGCTTTGCACGGGCAGGTGGATCTGCTTTGCCACATGGCTGCACTCTGCCATGGCCTCGATGACCTCATCGTGGAGGTCCTTGGGGTGGCTGGTCATAAAGCGGATGCGGGGCACACCCAGGCGGTCAAGGGCGCGCAGAAGCTCGGCAAAGTGGCTCTTTCCCCAATCATTGCCGTAGCTGTTGACGTTTTGGCCCAAAAGGGTGATCTCCTGATAACCTTTGTTTAAAAGTTCTTCCGCCTCTTTTAAGATGAGGTCCATGGGCTTACTTTTTTCGCGGCCTCGTACATAGGGCACGATGCAGTAAGCGCAGAAGTTGTTGCACCCATGGATGATGTTGATGTAGCTAAGGGGAGGCTTGTTGTAGCTTGCAGGCAGGGGGAAATCCAGCATGGCATCCCCCTCATCACTAAGGGTAGTGCGCCGCTTTTCTTTCGCCGCTGCAATGAGATCGGGCAGGCGGTTTAACTGATGGGTACCGATGGCGAAATCAATATAGGGCATCCGCCGCATGATGTCTTTGGCGGTGCCATCCTGGGCGGTCATGCAGCCAAACACGCCTACGATGCCGTGGTTTTTCTCTTTTATGGCTTTACTAAGGCCAATGGCAGCCAAGGCTTTGCGCTCGGCAAGATCACGAATGCAGCAGGTATTGTACAAAAGGATGGCAGCATCCTCGATGGAATCGGCTTTAACATAGCCTAAGCTTTCCAAAACGCCGGCTGCCGTCTGGCTGTCACGGACGTTCATCTGACAGCCGAATGTGGTAATATAATAAGTGCCCAAAGGGGCAAAAGTATCGCTCATGGTGCCTCCAAAAAGTTCTTTTAGTCATTTTATCATATTTTATTATGGCAAGATAGAAAATTCCTTGGAAAAAATATAAAAACCATTGTTGACAACTGAAAAGAAATAGGGTATATTAAGTTCCGTCGTCCGACGGAGGGACACAACGCAAAGCACTTCGGGGTGTGGCGCAGTTTGGTAGCGCGCTTGCTTTGGGAGCAAGAAGCCGCGGGTTCAAATCCCTCCACCCCGACCAGGCATGGCCCCTTGGTCAAGCGGTTAAGACATCGCCCTTTCACGGCGGTAACAGGGGTTCGATTCCCCTAGGGGTCACCATTTATTCACCCGCGTTGTGGGCCCTTAGCTCAGTTGGTCAGAGCGGTCGGCTCATAACCGATTGGTCCGGGGTTCGAGTCCCTGAGGGCCCACCACTTTTGTAAGGTCATGGCCCGGTAGTTCAGATGGTTAGAATGCCAGCCTGTCACGCTGGAGGTCGAGGGTTCGAGCCCCTTCCGGGTCGCCAATGCAAGACACGCTGGTGTAGCTCAACGGTAGAGCAGCTGATTTGTAATCAGCAGGTTGCGGGTTCGATTCCCATCACCAGCTCCACCACGAGACTCCGGCCATAATAATATGGATGGGTTCCCGAGCGGCCAAAGGGAGCAGACTGTAAATCTGCCGTCACAGACTTCGATGGTTCGAATCCATCTCTCTCCACCAAATCTGCGAGAATGGCGGAATTGGCAGACGCGCACGGTTCAGGTCCGTGTGAAAGCAATTTCATGCAGGTTCAAGTCCTGTTTCTCGCACCACAAAAAAAGCATCCAGATGGATGCTTTTTTTGTTATCCCCTTCCCTATGGTTTTCTGTTTTATGTTGAAATGTAGCTATGGAATATTATAATGGTTTTAGTGTAATAGAAATGGGATGAATGCTATGAAGAAGATCTGTTTGACTGTATTTGTTTTTCTCCTTTGTTTCTTACTATGCAGCTGCGGCCCCGCTAAGGAATTGGATCCGGAGCTTTATGGTTACTGGGAATGTACTTCGGAGTATCTTCCTTTTTCCGCTTATGAGTTTCAGGACGACGGTAAGGTGATCTTTGTTTATAGCGGTGGAGACCGGGAGACTTTTGAATACTCCGCCCATGAGGGTATTTTGACCATCCACATTGCGTCCACTTCCCACGGTGATGCTGCTCTTTGTTTTGAATACACCGTTGGTAAGCTTAAGGATAACCCCAATCAGAAGATCTTGATCCTCAGTGAGCAGGAGGCCGATGGATCCACCGGCACGCAATTGGTGTATTATAAGAGATAGCGCAATAAAAAAGCATCCAGATGGATGCTTTTTTTGTTATCCCCTGCCCTGTGATTTTGCTATAATGGTTATATAAAGGAGGTTTCGTCTATGAAGAAGCCGTTTGCTCTATTGTGCATCGGTCTGTTGGTTTTTTCCCTCTTCGGCTGCAGCGGTGCGCCCGGTGATGTTCAGCCCACTGCCCCCGGCAATGGCGGCGCAGCGAAAGGAGAAGAGATCGAACATATTTCGGAGTTTTACCCCCTTGGCATGTGCAATGTGGATCTCTTTTATGAGGGGTGCGCAAACCTTCAGATGATGAGCATCAGCAGCGTGCAGCATCTGCCTATTTTTGTGTGCGATACCAAGGCTGAGTTTGATCGATTTGTGGATGGGCACGAAAATGCCCTAAACTTAACGGAAAGCCACGGGGAGTTTGCCTCTTTTGTGGATGCAACCGCCCATATGAACGACATCTTCTTTGATCATAACACGGTGCTTTTTGTGTTTGCCGCTGCCCCCGGGGAGGATGAAACCTATTTGGTGGATCACGTTTATTATGATGGTGCTTCCCTATCCGTCTGTGTGGTGCCCGATGCCGATGGTTACAAGGCCCCGGCCCTTCATGATGTTACAAATGGCGAAGATGGCAACGGCGCACTTACATGGGTAGGCATCGTCACCGTAAAGGACGAACACGCAAAAACCGTTACCACCTTTGATGCCTATCTGGATCGATCGGCAAAATAAGAGGAAAGAAAAAGCCCGCTGATGCGGGCTTTTGTTTGAGCATTCCATTTTTTGCAGAATCGCATCTTCTTTGTTGACTAATTACTTCCATTGATATAAATTGGAATCGTCTGATTTTCGCGATATTAACATGTCCTGTTTTGAAACCTATAAAGGAGATGTATCATGGACAATTATGTATTAGGACCTGACGAGGCATTACTTTTTGAAACAGAGTATTATAACGATGTGCGAGTTGCGTTAACGAATTTAAACTTTATTCATTTTAAAAAGTTCAAAAAATTTCTTTCCCGTGAGCAAGTTGTCGTTGCCGTTTTTCCGAAGGAAGAGCTAAAAGTATATAAAGGCGTTCCTCAAATCAAACGCAAGGGCAAAATAATTGAATTGTATTTTACCTCTGGTGATGCAGAGGTTGAATTCTCTTCAGTTTCATTGGCTCAGAAATTTGAAAGAATTTTTGTAAATTTGGTCACCGATAAAAGCAGGGCGATCAGAGCTGCAGAAAAAGTTCGCAGCGCTATTGATGTAGTAGATACCGCACTTGGCATTGATACTGTAGAAGCTGTTAAAGATGTGATTGGCATCGGTATCTCCGCAAAAATCGGTGGCATCTCAGCAAAAACTGTAAAGAGCGCAAAGACCACTGCCGCTGCCGCTGCTGCAAAGAAATTCAGTAAGCGAAAATGAAGTAGTCTGCTAAGGCCTGTGAGTGAATAACTCTTTTTGCAAGAAAAAGCCCGCATAAGCGGGCTTTTGTTTTATTTAAATATCCTGGGCAAAGAGGCCCCCTGCCCCGCCGCTGTGGAGGAACAGGATACGGTCTTCCGCCTGAAAGGCGCCCTTCTTTGCAAGATCCACAAGGCCGGCAAAGGCTTTGCCCGTGTAGACAGGGTCTAGGAAGATGCCCTCTTCCTTGGCCATCATGCGTACGGCGGCGTTGCCTTCTTCTGAGGGGATGGCGTAGCCGGGGCCGCAAAGATCGTAAAGATCGAAATCTGCCGTGGTTGCATCGGCTTTGGCGCCGAGGATGGCAGCGGCCTCGTTCATGAGGCCCACGGTGATCTCAGCAAATGGGTCGGAATCCACCATCATGCCGATGACCCGGGTGCCCGGCAGAAACAGCTTGGCGCCCAGGGCGAGCCCCGCCATGGTGCCGCCGCTGCCCTCGGCGCAGATGATGTGGGTAAACTCCATCCCCTGGGTTTTGATCTCTCTTACGCAATCCACATAGCCTATGGTACCCAGGGCGTTGGAACCGCCACAGGGGATCTTATAAAAGGGCTTGCCAAGTTCCGTGCCAATACGGTCCATCTCTTCATAGATCACATCGTAGGAATCGGTGTTTACAAAGCGGACATCGGTACCCATGAGATCTTCCAAATACAGATTGCCCTTTTTGCCCATGATGCCCTTTTGCTTTAACACCAAGATGGGGGTCATGTTAAGGCGGCTGCAGGCTGCAGCGGTGAGCATGGCATGGTTGCTCTGGGCACCGCCGGTGGTAAACACCACCTCCGCCCCCTTGTTTTGCGCATCATATAAGAGGTATTCCAGCTTGCGGACTTTGTTGCCGCCAAGGGCTATGCCCGTCATATCATCCCGTTTGATGAAAACGTTGCACCCTAATATGCGGCTGATGTTGTTTAACTTATGAATGGGCGTTGGGAAAATGCCCAAGCTTAATTTGTTTGGAAAATTCAGATGTTCCAAGTCTCTTCCCTCCCCTGTATTCGCCTACATCATAACACAGGGGCATGGGGTTAAAAAGTGTAAAATTGGGAATGATGATACTGCAATGAAGAATCTGACAATTACTCCAAAAATTACTTGTTACTTTTTTCACAATTTCTATTGACAGTGATGGAACTGTAATGTATGATATAATTGATAAAAATTTCACAAGGAGGAACCTGACAATGAAAGGTTTTGCAATGTTAAAGATCGGCCAGACCGGCTGGATCGAAAAAGACACCCCCGCTTGCGGCCCCCTGGATGCCATTTGTAAGCCCATCGCTCTGGCTCCCTGCACTTCTGATGTACACACCGTATGGGCCGGCGCGATCGGTGACCGCCACAACATGATCCTCGGCCATGAGGCTGTTGGTGAGGTTGTTGAGGTCGGCAGCCTCGTACGTGATTTTAAAGTTGGCGATAAAGTTCTTGTTTCTGCCATCACCCCCGACTGGAACGCTTATGCTTCTCAGGAAGGTTATTCCATGCATTCCGGCGGGATGCTCTCCGGGTGGAAGTTTTCCAACTTTAAAGATGGCGTCTTTGCTGAGTATTTCCATGTGAACGATGCTGACGGCAACCTGGCACACCTGCCCGAGGGTATGGACATCGGCGCTGCCGCTATGATCAGCGATATGGTGCCTACCGGCTTCCACGGTGCTGAACTTGCCGACATCCAGTATGGCGACAACGTGGCCGTCATTGGCATTGGCCCCGTTGGCCTGATGAGCGTAGCTGCAGCCGCCATTCGCGGTGCTGCTAACATCTATGCTGTGGGCTCCCGCAAAAATTGTGCTGACCTGGCCATGGAGTTTGGCGCTACCAACATCGTTAATTACCGCAACGGCGACATCGTTGAGCAGATCATGGACCTGAACCATGGCCCTGTGGATAAGATCATCATTGCGGGCGGTGACAATGACACCTTTGACCAGGCCATCCGTATGCTGAAGGCCGGCGGCAAGATCGGCAACGTCAACTACCTTGGCGAAGGCGATTATGTGAAGATCCCCCGTGCAGAATGGGGCTGCGGCATGGGTCACAAGCAGATCAACGGCGGTCTGATGCCCGGCGGCCGTCTGCGCAGCGAGAAGCTGGCTCGTCTGGTACTTGCCAACCGCATCCATCCCGAAAAGCTCATCACCCACCGTTTCAACGGTCTTGAGGGCGTTGAAGAAGCCCTGATGCTGATGAAGGATAAACCCCGCGACCTCATCAAACCCCTGGTTCTTCTGTAAAATAAAAAGAGCACCCCCTAAGGGTGCTCTTTTTAATTATGCCTCTCCCCCATCCTCCTGAGTGTAAATGAATTTTACCTGAAAACTGCCAAATTACTTGTGGTATAACCGGTTTTGTTTTGACACTCAGGTGTAATTTTATTACAATAGCGCTATACCAAAGCAAAGTATATTGCGAAACAGGAGGAAACGACATATGGATCTTTTTAAAAAATGTGCCGATTACACCACTGTAAAAGAAGTGCAGGCTATGGGGATCTACCCCTATTTTCATGAATTGCAGACCAAGCAGGACACCGTCGTTATGATGGAGGGCCAGCGGCGCATCATGCTGGGCAGCAACAACTATTTGGGCCTTACGGTAAACGAAGAGGTCATCCAGGCCGGTGTGGATGCCCTAAACCGGTTGGGTACGGGCTGCAGCGGCTCCCGGTTTTTGAACGGCACCCTGGAGATGCACGTAGAGCTGGAGACGGAGCTGGCCGGGTTTGTAGGCAAAGAGGCCGTGATGACCTTTTCTACCGGGTTCCAGAGCAATCTGGGCATCATCAGCGCCATTGTTGGCCGTAACGATTACGTGCTGTGCGACCGGGAAAACCACGCCAGCATCTACGATGGCTGCCGTTTGAGCTACGGCAAGATGCTCCGTTACGGCCACAACGATATGGAGGATCTGGAAAAGAAGCTCCGGTCGGTGCCCGAGACTGCCGGTAAGCTCATCGTGACGGACGGCGTATTCAGCATGGGCGGGGATATCTGCAATCTGCCCGAGATCGTGCGGCTGGCAAAGCAGTACGGGGCGAGGGTCATGGTGGATGACGCCCACGGTCTGGGCGTGCTGGGCAGCGGCGGCTGCGGCACCGCCGATTACTTTGGCCTCACCGACGAAGTGGACATCATCATGGGTACCTTTAGTAAATCTTTGGCCAGCCTTGGCGGGTATATGGCGGCGGATCAATACGTGGTGGATTACGTAAAGCATACCTCCCGTCCCTTCATCTTCTGTGCATCCATTCCCCCGGCATGCTGTGCCACCGCTTTGGCCGCTCTGCGCCACTTAAAGGCGCACCCCGAACTGCCCACGCGGCTTCTCGCCCTTGCGGAGTATATGCGCAGCGGATTCAGAAAGCGTGAGATCCCCATTCGGGATTCCATCACGCCCATTATTCCCATCTACACCTATGACATGGTGCGTACCCTTACGGTCAACCGTGCCCTGTACGATGCCGGTGTTTATGTAAACCCCGTGCTGCCCCCTGCCACCCCCGCAAGCGAATGCCTGCTGCGCACCAGCTACATGGCCACCCTAACAGAGGAGCTGCTGGAGGAAGCCCTTGACATCTTTAAAACCGTATTGGATCGGTTTAAGATGGAAGAGGAACGGATATGAAGAAGGTTATGATCATCACCGGCGGCTCCAGCGGCATCGGCCTTGCAGCTGCCAGGCTCTTTTATGAAAAGGGCTATACGGTATACGATTTCAGCCGCAGCGGCAAGGATGATGGCGGGATACACCACATCGACGTGGATGTTTGCGATGAATCGGCTGTGAGATCCGCTGTGAGCCGCGTTATGGAACAATCAGGGCAGATAGACCTATTGATCAACAATGCGGGATACGGCATCTCAGGGCCTGTTGAAGGCACCCACACGGAGGACGCCAAGGGGTTGTTTGAGGTGAACTTCTTTGGGAACCTCAACTGCACCAAGGCGGTTTTGCCCCATATGCGCAAAAGGGGCAAAGGGAGGATCATCAACATCAGCTCTGTTGCGGCGGAACTGAGCATCCCCTTTCAAAGCTTTTATTCCGCAAGTAAAAGTGCCGTAAGCGCACTGACGCTGGCCCTACGGAGCGAGGTCAAGCCCTTTGGCATCACCGTATGCGCCGCCATGCCCGGAGATGTAAAGACCGGGTTTACGGTAAACCGCCAGAAGGATGACGATACAAGCGGCGCCTATACGGAGCGGCTCTGCCGATCCATCGGCACCATGGAGCGGGACGAGCAGACGGGCATGGCGCCGGAATACATCGCAAAGCGGCTGTACGCCATCAGCCAAAAGAAGCGGGTGCGGCCCCTTTACACCCTGGGGCCCAAGTACCGCCTGTTTACCTTTATGGCAAAGGTTTTGCCCAAAAGCCTTGCATGCGCCATCGTCGGCAGCATCTACGCAAAATAAGCAAATAAAAAAAGACGGAGTTTCCTCCGTCTTTTTTTGTTAATTGAAATCATCCAGCACGTACTGAAGGATGATGGGCATACCGGTTTTTAAGCTTTCCATTTCGATATACTCTTCCCTGGTGTGGGCCCCAGCACCGAGGTAGCCCCCAAAGCAGATGGCGGGGACGCCCATGGAATGGGGTATGTTGCAATCGGTGGAGCCGCTGGTGCCCGTAACCACATTGCCGGTATGATCTTTGATGGCTTTGATGACCCGATCCCGCAGTTTTTGCTCCATCGCAGGGTCAACATCCCCCATGCAGGGGCGGTCGCCCACAAGCTCCACCGTAACGCCGATGCCCATGGCCCTATAAGCTTCGATGGTCTTATGGAAGAAGGCATCCATGGAGGCAAGGTTTTCCCGACGGTCGCTGCGGTATTCAAAGAGCATCTTGCACTGCTGGGCGATGGTGTTGACGCTGGTGCCCCCCTCGATGATGCCTACGTTGTAGGTGCTCTTCCCCTCTTTGGGCACCTTTAAGGTGTAGAGGGTATCGATGAGGGATGCCATGTAATGGATGGCGTTGCGGTTGCCGAAGGCGCCATAGCTGTGGCCGCCCTCGGTGGTGATGGTGACCTCATAACGGCGGCTGCCCACGGAATGATCCACATAGGTGGTGTAGCTGCCATCAAAGGTGGTAAACTCCGCCACGCGATGGCCGAAATCCTCCATCACTTTACGGCTGCCCTTTAAATTGCCCAGGCCCTCTTCACAGGAGTTGGCCACAAACAGCACATTGCCCTTTGGCCGTTTGCCCGTTTTGATCAAATAGCGGATGGCAAAGAGCATCTGGGCTAAGTTGGTGGTATCATCCCCCACGGCGGGGCAATGGATGCGGCCGTCTTTTACCACCGGCTCAAAGGGGGTGGTATCGGGGAAGACGGTATCGGTGTGGGCCATGTACACCTTCAGCGGCCCGGTGCCGGAATCAAACATGGGCAGGATGACGTTTTTGGCGTCATCCACATAAGCCCCCTCTGCCCTGTTTTTATAAAGCCATTCAAGGACGAAAGCGGCCCGTGCATCTTCAAAATGAGAGGGCGCGGGGATGCGGCAAAGGGTGAGGATGAATTCCACCAGTTCCTCATGGTTCTCCATGCAGTATTGTTTGATCTCGGCAAGTTGGCTCATGATAAGCTCCTTTATTTACATGTGGATAAACTGATCAACATCGATGACGAATACCGTTGCGCCACCCACTTTGACCTCTACCGGGAGGGGCAGGCCCATGTTCTCGGGGCCGGTGCCGGGCAGGGCCATAAACTGCTTGCGGCTGACGCATTCGCTTTTGATGATGGCCAAGGCATCTTCAAGCTGCTCTTCCTCCACGCCGATGATCAGCGTGCTGTTGCCAACACGGAGAAAACCGCCGGTGGTGGCCAGGCGCGTGACGCGGTAATCCGCTTCCATCAGTTTGGCGATCACTCGTCTGCTGTCCTCATCCTGTACGATGGCAATGATCATTTTTGTCATGTGCGTGACCTCCTTTAAATTGGCAATTGCCATATTCTATAGTTTTATGATACTGGAAGGCGGCAAAAAACACAAATTAAGTTTCTATTAATTGCGCAAGCTGTGGATGGGCGCGGGGATGCGGCCGCCCCGGGCAATGAAATCGGTGCAGCTGTAGGGATTAACAGCCATGATGGGCGCCATGCCCAAAAGGCCGCCAAACTCCACGCTATCCCCTACCTCTTTCCCTTCGGCGGGGATGATGCGCACAGCCGTGGTTTTTTGGTTGATCATGCCGATGGCGGCTTCATCTGCAATGATGCCGCTGATGGTGCTTGCGCTGGTGCTGCCGGGCACCGCGATCATATCAAGCCCTACGGAGCAGACGCAGGTCATGGCCTCCAGCTTTTCCAAAGTGAGGGCGCCTACCGTTGCGGCCTCGATCATGCCGGCATCCTCACTGACGGGGATGAAGGCACCGCTGAGGCCTCCCACATGGCCGGATGCCATAACGCCGCCCTTCTTGACGGCATCGTTTAATAAGGCAAGGGCCGCAGTGGTGCCGGGGGCACCGGCGAGATCCAGCCCCATTTCCGTCAATACATGGGCCACGCTGTCACCCACGGCAGGGGTGGGTGCCAGGGAAAGATCCACAATGCCAAAGGGCACCCCAAGGCGGCTGCTGGCTTCCCTTGCCACCAGCTGACCCATGCGGGTGATGCGGAAGGCGGTGCGTTTGATGGTCTCAGCGACCACATCAAAGGGCTCGCCCTTTACCTTTTCCAACGCGGATTTCACCACGCCGGGGCCGCTGACCCCAACGTTGATGACGCACTCGGGCTCGCCCACGCCGTGGAAGGCGCCCGCCATAAAGGGGTTATCCTCCACCGCGTTGCAGAATACCACCAGTTTGGCAGCACCCAAACCATCGCGGTCTGCCGTTAAGCGGGCGCATTCTTTGATGATGTGCCCCATTTCGGCCACGGCATCCATATTGATGCCCGCTTTGGTGGTGCCCACGTTGACGCTGGCACAGACCCGCTCCGTCTGGCTGAGGGCCTCGGGGATGCTTTTGATCAGCACCCGATCCCCATTGGTATAGCCTTTATGCACCAGGGCGGAAAACCCGCCGATGAAGTTGACCCCAACTGCCTCTGCGGCGGCGTCCAGTGTTTTTGCAATGGGCACATAGCTATCCGCCCCGGTTCCCTCGGCAATGAGGGAAATGGGCGTCACGCTGATGCGCTTATTGACGATGGGGATACCGAATTCATCTTCGATATCCTGCCCCACCTTCACCAGGTCTCTGGCGCAGGTGGCGATCTTACGATAGATCTTTTCGCAAAGCCGGTCCATATCACGATCCACACAATCCCGCAAGGAGATGCCCATGGTGATGGTGCGGATATCCAGCTTATCGTTTTCGATCATTTTGATGGTTTCAAAAATCTCGTATTGGTTGATCATGTAGTCCCCCTCTTACAGCTGGTGCATGGAGCGGAAGATATCCTCATGCTGGATGCGGATGGAAAGCTCCAGTTTTTCGCCAAGGTCGCTAAGGGCTGCTTTAACCTCCGGGAAGGGGATGTCCATCTTGCCTACATCCACCAGCATGACCATGGTGAAGTAATCCTGCAGCACCGTTTGGCTGATATCCAGAATATTGATGCCGTAACCGGCCAAAAGGACGCTGACCTCTGCAATGATGCCCACGCGGTCCTTGCCGATTACCGTTACGATTGCTTTTGTCATAATAAACCTCCGCAAGTTTGCTTTCATCAATCATAGCGGAAAACCGTTCTCATGGCAAGGGAGGCACCCATCATATGCAAAAAAAAGAGCCCCGCGACCTTTGCGGGGCAATTTTAAGGGGGTTTAATTTGTGAGGTCGTTTACAGTATGGCCCCGTTTGCGGGTTTTATACACCCTTTTTTATTTTTTTACTCTTCCCCACCCGGCTGTATGATCGTGGCTAGAGGGGTGATGGCAGGAACGGGGCTGATTACGGGCTCAGGAGTCGCTGTGGGCTCCGGCGCGGGCACACAGGGCATAGGGGGTATGTTCCTAAGATGGCGTTTGTACGGGCGTCTGGGTGGCTTCCGGCGTGGGTGTAGGTGTGATGCCCCGTGTGGGGATGGGCATCGGTGCAGCCGTGGGGGTCAGATGATGATCCGATTGTTCTTTCCACTGTCCTATCCCCCTTTTTGTGCATTTCAGCAGTTACGGCAAAATAGAAAAAGACCCGGCAAAAACCGGGTCTTTTTTATTTGATTACTCAGCGTCGAACTTGAACAGATCACCAATGGTGAAGGTGGTTTCTTCAACGGGAGGAATTACGAAGCGCTCACGCTCGTATTCGGGCTCTTCCTTCTCCTCTACGGGCTGCTGTGCAGCGCGTGCTTCCTGGAGAACAGCGCGGCGGGAAAGGCTGATGCGCTTGTTTTCGGGGTTGATGTCCAGAACCTTAACGGTGATGACGTCGCCAACCTGAAGCTCATCTTCTACCTTCTCGATGCGGCGGGTAGCAACCTGGGAGATGTGAACGAGGCCGAAGAGGCCGGGTTCGATCTCTACAAATGCGCCAAAGGGAGCCATACGGTCTACGCGGCCCTCGATGATGTCGCCGGGCATGTAGCGTTCCATAGCGGTATCCCAGGGTTTGGGCTGCAGCTGTTTGTAACCAAGAGCGATGCGCTCGGTCTCGGCGTTAACGGAGAGGATCTCAACCTCTACTTCGTCGCCAACTTTAACGATATCTTCGGGGTGACGTACACGGCCCCAGCTGAGGTCGGTAACATGGATGAGGCCATCCACACCGCCGATATCGGTGAAAGCGCCGAAATCGGTGAGGCGGCGAACAACGCCCTTCACGCGCTGGCCGGCTTCAAAAGCAGCATACTTGGCCTTGCGCTTGGCAATGGCTTCTTCCTTCAGAACATCCTTGCGGCTGGCAACGATGCGGCGGCGGTTTTTATCAACCTCGAGAGCCTTAACGCTAAGCTTCTTGCCAACGAACTCTTCGATGTTTTCTACATAACGCTCTGCAACGTGGGAAGCGGGGATGAATACGCGGGCATTGAGGTACTCGGCAAGGAGGCCGCCCTTAACAGCCTGCTTTACGGTTACTTCAAAAGCAGCGCCGCCTTCCAATTCGGCAATGGCTTCTTTTTCCTTGGCGCGGATGTCTACCTTTTTCTTGGAAAGGAGTACGTTGCCTTCGCCATCGTTCACTTTAACGATCTCTACGCTGACTTCGTCGCCGATTGCGAACAGCTCAGAAGCAACAGCTTTGGGGTCCAAAGAAAGCTCAGCCTGGGGGATGATACCATCGGCTTTATAACCAATATTCACATAAACGTCATCGCCCACGATGGATACCACGGTGCCTTTTTTCACCTGGCCGGGACGGATGCGGATCATGGTCTTTTCCAGATCCCGCTCAAAGCTTTCCTGCTCGGAAAGTTCAGCTTCCTGTACGGGTGCTACTTCGGCTTCTACAGGAGCTTCTACGGTAGCGGTTTCTTCGATGTTCTGGGTGTTGTTCAAAGTTTCGTTCATTCTGGTAATAACCTCCCTAATTGACCGTTGGGGCGTGGATGCGCCCGCAACAATGCCTATTATACCATTTATCGGCAGTATTTCAATATTGAGATCATTGTAAGATTCTACAATTTGCGTATTTTTACAGGCATTTTTGCAGATGGAAAAGAGCTTTGCCGTGTTGCTGCTGTGCCGCCCGCCGATGACCACCATGGCATCACACCGGCGGCTGAGTTCCCCCGCTTCCCTCTGGCGGTTTTCGGTGCTGCTGCAGATGGTATCCTTTACGGTAAGATCGCTGCACTTGGTTTTTAAAACCTCCGCAATTGCCAAAAAATCCGCCTTGATAAAGGTGGTTTGGGCCAGCAGAAATCCCCGTTCGATTTCATGAAGCGCCTGTGCCTCACCTGGGGTGGAAACGATGATGGCTTTGCCATGGCAAAAGCCTGCAATGCCGATGACCTCCGGGTGGTCCGCCTTGCCGGCGATGATGATGGTATACCCCTTAGACTGCATCTCTGCCGCGATCTTTTGGATGCGGGCCACAAAGGGGCAGGTCATATCGATACAATTAAGGCCCTTTTGATCGCAAAGGTCATACACCTTAGGCGGCACACCGTGGCTGCGCAAAATGACGGTATCCCCCGCTGATAAAGCAGCAAGATCTTCCACCACATGGGCGCCCAAAGAATCCAACTCATCCACCACGCTTTGGTTGTGGATGATGGGGCCGTAGGTATACACTGTGCCCAGCTCCTTTGATTTTTCTTCCACCATGGCAACAGCGGCCCTGACGCCGCTGCAAAAGCCGTTGTATTTGCCTTCTATGATCTTAGCCATGTTTGAGTTGTTCCGCCTTTTCTACTTCAGAGATGATGTGCTCCCGCAAAAGCTGCGTTGCTGCTGCCGTTTCCTCTTTGCTTAAACGGCGGGAATCACTTTCGATATAAAAAGGCTCGCCGATGGAAACGCAGATCTTCCCAAATATGTGGGTCCTGCCGCTGCGGCCCATGGGCACGATGGGCACCTTCTGGCGGAAGGCCAGGGTGACGGGGCCATCGTGGAAGGGCAAAAGAACGCCCGATTTGCTGCGGGTACCCTCGGGGAAGATGCCAAGGGGCTCCCCATCTTTTAAGATCTTAAGGGCGGTTTTTACGGCGTTGACGTCGTTCTTATCCCGATCCACCGGGAAGAAATAGACGAACTTCATGATCCAGCGGGTCAAAAAGAAATCGAAGATCTCTTTTTTGGACATGACTTTTACCACCCGCTTATGGATGAGCACCATGATGACGCCATCAAACCAGGCCACATGGTTGCAGCAGATGATGCAGGGGCCATCCATGGGGATGTTCTCCTTCCCTACGATCTTTAAGCGGATCACAAATTTCAAGAGAAACCGCACGATGGCAATCACTGTACGGTAAAAAAACAAATGCATGTTATGCCTCCAGGATGGCCAGGATCTTGTTTGCGGTCTCTTCCACCGTATCATGGGTGGAATCGATGACGATGGCGTCTTTGGGGCAGATAAGGGGTGCGATGGCGCGGTTGGCATCCTGGTGATCCCTCTGGGCGATCTCCTCCTTGATGGCGTCATAATCCCCATCCTGGCCCATCTCTTTTAACTGGTTTAAGCGGCGCATGGCACGCTCCTGTACGGATGCCGTCAAATAAAATTTATGATCCGCATTGGGCAGCATGACAGAGCCGATGTCCCGGCCATCCACGATGAGGGAATGGGCCTTTGCCATGGCACGGACCTGCTCTGTTACAAAATTGCGCACTACGCCAATGGTACCAACATCACTTGCACCCTGGCCCACCTGCTGGGTGCGGATGAGGGAGCTGACATCGGTGCCGTTCACATAGGTGTGCTGGCTGCCATCGATGATCTTGATGGATAAGGTGGTATGTTTGAGGAGCTGAGCCAAACCCTCGGCATCCTTGGTGCCTACGCCGTTTTGTATGGCAGTATAGGCCACCGCCCGGAACAGCGCACCGGAATCCAGGTGGTGCATGCCTAATTTGGCTGCGATGATATTTGCAATGGTGCTTTTGCCTGCGCCGGCGGGTCCATCCAGCGCGATGGTGATATAGTTACTCATATTGCACGATGCCCCAATCCGATGGCCACCTCGTTTAAATGGACGAGGCCCACCCCAAAGTATACGCACACAGACAGGTGGCTTTCATGCCGGGCGATGCCGATCTTGCCGCCTACGGAAAGGCCCATGGCCTTAGTGGCTACCTGCTGCAGCGCTTCACGGGTGGCACCGGCCACACCGCCTACCTCATTGTGCTGTTCCACGATCACGTGCTCCCGCTTGGCGGCAACGATGGCCCGCTCGATGATGCGGATGGTGGAGCTTAAAAAATCCCCGCCAAAGTCCACCGCACAAGCTTTGATGCCCTTTTCGTTATAAAGCCAGGCTTTTTCCCGTTTTTCTTCCTCCATCCCCGAGGTGATGGCCATGCGGATCGCACCGCGGGCCACATCGGAGCTGCCGATATCCTTCTTCCGTTCCACCGTTATGCCTCCTTTTGTAAAAGGGCCTCTGCACAGCTGATGCCCGCTGCGCTGCCCGTTGCAAAGGCTATCTGCAGGTTGAACCCGCCGGTATAGCCATCAAGATCCATCAATTCCCCCGCAAAATACAGCCCGGGGGTCACTTTGCTTTCCATTGTTCTGGGGTTGATCTCTTTTAAATTGACGCCACCCCGGGTGACGATGGCCGCCTCCATGGGGCCGATCTGCTTTACCGTAAGGGGCAGGCCCTTTAGTAATGAGATGAGGGCCTGGCGCTCTTGGCGGGTCAGCTGGTTGACGACCTTCTCCCCTGCCCCCCACAGGCGTACGATGATGGGGATAAGGGACCGGGGCAAAAGATCGCCCAGGGCGTTCCTGGCTTCCCGGTTGGCATACCGCTCAAAATCACGCAGCAGCCGTGCATCCAGCTGCTCTTCCGTTAATGCGGGCTTGAGATCGATGCTTAAGGTGGGTTTTAGGGCCCCATCCAGATGGCAGGATGCGGAAAGCACCAACGGCCCCGAAACACCGTTATGGGTAAAGAGCATCTCGCCCTGCTCATAAAAGACCCGTTTGCCCTTTTGATAGGCGTAGAGACCCACGTTTTTTAAGGATAACCCAGCCGCCTCCTTGGGCCATGTTTCCACCGTGATGATGGGGGCTAAGGATGGGGCGAGCTCTGTGACGCTGTGGCCCAAAGAGGCGGCGAAGCCGTAGCCATCCCCCGTGGAGCCGGTGCCCGGGTAGCTCTTGCCCCCGGTGGCCAGAATGACCTTAGAAAAGGTGCGCGTTTTGCCCCCGGCGGTGATTTGGAATCCATCTTCCACCGGGGTAATGGCGGTGACGGGGCAGTTTAAGCGCACCGATACGCCGTTATGTTTCAGGGCCGCTGTGAGGGCATCGGCGATGTCCGCCGCACGATCGCTCACGGGGAACACCCGGTTGCCCCGCTCCGTCTTTAAGGGGACGCCCAGGGATTCCACGTAATCCATCAGATCATAGTTGTGAAAGCGGGAAAAGGCGCTTTGGAAGAACCTTGCACCCCGTAAGATGTTGGATAAAAACTCCTCACGGTCGGAGGCATTGGTCAAATTGCACCTGCCCTTGCCGCTGATGCGCAGTTTATTTAACAGCCGGGGCGTTTTTTCATACAAAACCACGCCGATGCCCAGTTCGCTTAGGCGGATGGCCGCCATGATGCCGCCGGGGCCGCCGCCGATCACGGCTGCTTTACGATAACCCTGTTCCATTTACAGTTTCTTTTCCTCCGCTGCTTCGGCATCCTTGATGCTGTAGACGTTGCTGTCCTCCCACATGCGCTCCAGCTCTTCAAAATAAGAGGCCACGGATTCCTTGCGGCTCAACCCGCAGGCCACGATGATGGCGTTGATGAGGCTCAAAGGGGCAACCAGGGAATCCACAAAGGATGCCATGTCGCTCCGTGCCATCAGCGCGTAATCCGCCGGGGGTGCAATGGGCGAAAGGTTGCTATCGGTAATGGCGATGACTTTTGCACCCTTGGCCTTTGCCACCTGCACCGCCTCCACCGTGCGGGTGGAATACCTTGGGAAGGTGATGGCGATGAGCACATCGTTTTCATCGATGCGCATGAGCTGATCGATGGCATCCAGCACACCGCCGCCCACGGTCTTTACATTGGGCAGCACGAAGTTTAAATAGTACCCCAAAAACTGGGAGAGCATCTGGGCGCTTCGTAAGCCCACGATATAAACATCCTTACTGGAAAGGATGCATTGGATGGCATTTTTGAACACCTTGGTATCGGTGTTTTCGATGGTGTTGCGCAAATTGGCCATATCGCTTTTTAATACGCTCACAAGGGCGGATTCCTCCGTCAAGTTGCTGGCCAGGTTGATGCGCTGTACGTTGGTCAAGCGGTTGCGGATGATCTCCTGCAGGGATTTCTGCAGCCCGGGGTAACCATCAAACCCCAGTGCCATGGCAAAGCGCACCACGGTGGATTCGCTTACCTGGACCGTCTCCCCCAGGGCGGATGCCGTCATAAAGGCGGCGGAATCATAATTGTTTACGATATAATCGGCAATGCGTTTTTGCCCTTTGCTCATACCGGCCCGTGCCGATGCGATCCGCTGCATTACATCCTGTTCCATGGCTTACTCCTTACCCTTCTGTTGTGTGCCCTTACACGCCTTATGATAGGTTTGAAATTCTGCGGTGTCAACAAAAAATGCAGGAATCCTTGCATTCCTGCATTTTTTTGTGGTTTTACCCTGATATTTGGCCGGATGCCCTGTGTTTGTGCAAATTTGCGCCGACTACCATGCAGCTACCTGCGGTTACGGTTACGGGCGGCGTTGCGCTGTTCGTTCATGCGGGCCTGGGGGCTCTTATAGGGCTTCAGCGCTTTTTCCACTTCCCCAGCGCTTAAGCGGCGGTAGCTGCCGGGCTTCATATCCCCCATCTCAAGGCTGCCGATGGCAAGGCGCTTGAGCCTGAGCACCGTAAAGCCCTGGGCCTCCAGCATCCGCTTGATCTGGCGGTTGCGGCCCTCTAACAGAGTGATGGTCAGAATACTTCTGCCGTCTTCCCGGCTGCGGGCTTCAACTTCGGCGGCTTTGGCTAAGGTATCATCCCCGATATCCACCCCGGAGAGGAGTTCATCCCCATGGGCTTTTGTAAAGTTGCCGTTGACGGTGCACTGGTACACCTTACTCACCCGGTAACGGGGGTGGCTGGCCTTTAAGGCGAACTCGCCGTCATCCGTCATGATCATAAGCCCTTCGCTGTCGTAATCCAAACGGCCTACTGGGAACAGGCGGCGGTCGATATTGCGGAAGAAATCCGCAACGGTTTTTCGGCCCCTGTCATCGCTTACGGTGGAGACCACGCTGCGGGGCTTATAAAAAGCATAATAGCCGTGGTTCACGGGCGGGTGGATGCGTTTGCCATCCACCGAGACGATGTCTTTACCGGGGTCCACCACATAGCCCATTTCGGTAACGGTGCGGCCGTTGACTTTGACGCGCCCCTCCATGATATAAGTTTCGCTGGCACGGCGGCTGGCAACGCCGCAATCGGCCATGTATTTTTGTAACCTCATGTTACCCCCCAATGGTTAATCCAGCACCTCATAGCCGGGCTTTTTGCTGCGGCCATGCTGGCGATCGAAGTTCTCTTTGTTCTTCTCCAGGTACCGTGCGTGGAGCTCATCGGCATCCATGCCGGCTTTGTGGCACATGCTGACGAAGAAGTGGAGCACATCCACCAACTCTTCCTTTACGGCGTCCATGTTGATCTCTTTTGGGTTCTTCCACCATTTATAGTTGACTTCGCTGAGCATCTCCATAAGTTCTGCAATTAAGGCGATGGTCTCCTTTTGCATCCATTCTTCCATGGTGATGGATTCCAGATGCCTGCGCTCTATGAGTTCGTCATCAAAAGCGGTCTGCATCATAAAGATCTCGGAAAGCTTGTCCATATTGTACCCCCTTATAATAAGGCTTTGAGTTCATCGGGCTTTACATTGCCCACGGCGCTGACGGCCATATGCTCACGATCCAGCACCCGCTCTAAAATGCGGTGGACGTCATCATAGGTGACGGCCTCGATGCCGGCGATGGAATCCTCCGCCGTTTTGATGTGCCCCAAAAGGGCCACGTTTTTGCCCAGGGCGTTCATGCGGGATGTAGTGGATTCCAGCCCTAAAATATAGTTGCCCCGCAGCTGGTTTTTACCCCGGTTGAATTCTTCCTTGGTGATGCCGTGTTTGCGGGCAAGATCGATCTGATCCAAAATGGCGCCGAGAGCATCCTTGGCACGCTTGGGATTCACCGCAGTATAAAGGTTGTAGCACCCCGCCGCGCTGTAGCTGCTGGGGTGGGAATAAACATCGTAAGCCAGGCCCATCTCTTCCCTGATGACCTGGAAGAGGCGGCTGGACATGCTACCCCCAAAGATGTTGTTAAACACCGCAGTGGCATAAACCTCGCTTACCCCCATGGTGTAGCCGGGCATGGCCATGGCAATATGGGCCTGCTCGATGGGTTTTACTTTATACACAAAGCTCTTAAAGCCAAGGTCAAACCTGGGCACGGCTGCGGCAGGGGCATTTGATGGAATGCAGCCCTCGGTGTACCGCTCCGCCATAGCGCAGAAGGCATCGAAATCAAACCCGCCGGCCACCACGATGGTGATGGCATCGGCACCGTAGCGCCGGGCCATGTAATCCCGAAGTGCTGCGGGGCTAAAGAAGGATACCGTTTCGGCGGTGCCCAAAATGGGCCGTGCCAGGGGGTGATCCCCAAAGTAGGCTTCGCTCAACAATTCATGGACGAGATCATCGGGGGTGTCCTCCACCATGTTGATCTCTTCGATCACAACGCCCTGTTCCTTTTTTAGTTCATCGGGATCCAGCACGCTGTGGAAGGCGATGTCACAAATCAGCTCCAGCGCCTTTTCCAGATCACTGCTGACCACCTTTGCGTGGTAGCAGGTGCATTCTTTGCTGGTAAAGGCATTTAAGATGCCGCCCACGTCGTCCATCTCTGCGGCGATCTGGGCTGCCGAGCGTTTGCCCGTGCCCTTAAACACCATGTGCTCAATAAAATGGCTGATGCCGCCCTCATTTAACGTTTCATTGGCAGAGCCGGTGCGCACCCACAGCCCCACCGCTGCGGAGGAGAACCCGGGGATATGCTGGCCCACCACACGGATGCCGTTTGTTAATCTGCGATCAAAATACATTACTTCTCTCATTTCTCCGTACTATCCTTCTATTATACGAATCCTTTTGCGTTTTCGCAATGCTGCACCATTAGGGTGCCCCATTTCCCCCTTTGTTTGCAGATTTAGGCGGGATGGGCAGCGGGTAAAGGGCATTTTGTGTGCCGTAGCCCCCTAATAAATCAGCGGGATCGGAAAAGAAGGTGATCGCATAGGGGGTGTGTTGTGCATAGGGGCGCAAAAGCAGATCATGATGGGCGGTGATCCGGGTGATCATCGGTGATTTCGAGAGCATCGCCGGGGTAACCTTTGCCCTTTTTACCACCGGGTGAACACTGAAAAAGTACACAACGCACAGCATCAGAATGATGATTCCATCCGTCAAGCGGTTTAATCTGTCCCTTCGGCCCATGGATACCCCTCCCCCCTATCATCCTATGCAGAGGGGGGAAAAGTAGTCACCTGTAAATAAAAGGCTGCGAAAAAACCGATGCTGATCCACCAAATATGGTTGATACCAAAAAACCCCGCCGAAGCGGGGTTTTCTTTATTGGTTAGTTTTCTTTCTTCTCTTTGGGGAGGAGGTCTTTGCGGGTCAGGTTGACACGGCCCTTTTCATCGATCTCGATGACCTTTACGAGGATCTCATCGCCGATGTTGACAACGTCTTCCACCTTAGCCACACGCTCGTGGGCCAGCTTGCTGATGTGGACCATACCATCCTTGCCGGGGAGCAGCTCTACAAATGCGCCGAAGGGCATGATGCGCACAACGGTGCCCATGTAAACTTCGCCCACCTCGATATCCTTGGCGATGGCTTCGATCATGCCTTTTGCCTTCTTGGCAGCTTCTTCATCGGCAGTGGCGATGTACACGCGGCCGTCATCCTCGATATCCACCTTAACGCCGGTCTCGGCGATGATCTTGTTGATCATCTTACCCCGGGGGCCTACCACCTCGCCGATCTTCTCGGGGTTGATGGAGAAGGTGATGATCTTGGGTGCATGCTCGCTCAGGTGCTCACGGGGAGCGCTGATGGTCTGGAGCATCTTGCCCAGGATGTGCATGCGGCCTTCCTTGGCCTGTGCCAGAGCACGCTGG
>SVGV01000025.1 GCA_015056185.1 Clostridiales bacterium
TTAGGTGGGATTCGAACGGGCGTGACGGCGTAGCCGGCAAAAGGTGCCGGTGGCACCTTTTGAACGCCCCGGCCTGAAAGGTGCGGAGCACCGGCGGGAATCCCACCGTTATATAATATAAGTGTTGACAAGTTTACTTGGCGAATGTACAATCTATCTGTGCAAAGAAAACTTGGCGAAAGAGGGATCCGCAATGAATAGAGATGAGATTTTAAGAATGAGCCAGCAGGAAAACAAAGGGAAGCTTGATGAACGGGAGCTTGCGGTGTTTGGGAAGGCATCACGCATTGGGATGCTCGTTGGTGGACTGCTCTGTGTTGCATTGGTCCTGCTTAGTGAATTTGTTTTTAATATGCCGGAGCTTGCTTTGGCCGGATGGATGGTCTATTTTGCAATGCAGGGCAGCAGCAATCTTGTGATGTATCAACACCTCAGGAGCCGTTCAAAGCTGATGTACGGTATGATCGATGTTGTTTGTGCTGCTGCGTTTGCAGTGGCCATGGTGCTTAAGGCGGTGGCATGATCTTGAACGATCAGTTGGTTTTAAAGAATAATCTGAAAGAGGCACGCAGGGAAAAAGGGATGTCTCAGCAGCAGTTGGCGGACTTGGTGGGGGTTTCCCGCAATACCATCAGTTCCATCGAGACAGGGCAGTTTAACCCCACCGCTAAGCTGGCGCTGGTGTTGTGCATCGCCCTGGATCAAAAATTTGAAGATCTGTTTTACTTTTGATGGGATTTAGCGGGATGGGTGAGATCTGCGTCGGCAATCACAAATTAAGATAGGCATGTTATAATGATCGCGTGATGGCCGGGTATTTTTGATCAGACCATTGGCAAGCAATGAAGATACGGGAGGGGAACCTTTATGGATAAAAAAGCCCAGGCGCTGAAGATGCACGAAGAATGGCAGGGGAAGATCGAGGTGGTTTCGAGAGTCCCTGTGAAAAACAGCGAGCAGCTGTCGTTGGCCTATACACCCGGCGTGGCGGAGCCCTGCTTAGCCATCGCTCAGGATGGGGATAAATCCTTTACCCTGACCCGCAGGCATAACCTTGTGGCGGTGATCACCGATGGCTCTGCCGTTTTGGGTTTGGGTGACATCGGCCCCGAGGCGGGCATGCCGGTGATGGAGGGCAAATGCGCCCTGTTTAAGGAGTTTGCCGATGTGGATGCCTTTCCCCTGTGCATCAAAACCCAGGATGTGGATGAGCTGGTGCGCACCATTTACCTGCTTTCCGGCAGTTTTGGGGGCATCAATTTAGAGGATATCGCCGCGCCCCGCTGCTTTGAGATCGAGCGGAGGCTGAAGGAGATCTGCGATATCCCTGTCTTCCACGATGATCAGCACGGCACCGCGGTGGTGGTGGCAGCGGCGCTGCTGAATGCCCTGAAGGTGGTAAAAAAGGAGATGGGCAGCATCCGGGTGGTCATCAATGGTGCGGGCAGTGCAGGTACTGCCATCGGGATGCATCTATTAAAGCTGGGCGTAGGCGAGCTGACCATGGTGGACCGCTGCGGCATCCTGTGGGATGGGATGGATGGACTGAGCGATGCCCACCGTGACCTTGCAGGGATCACCAACCAAAGCCAGCGTAAGGGCGGCCTTGCAGATGCCCTTCGAGGGGCCGATGTGTTCATCGGCGTTTCGGCGCCCAATATCGTTTCAAGTGAGATGATCCGCACCATGGCCAGGGATGCCATCGTGTTCCCCATGGCCAACCCCGTGCCGGAGATCTTGCCCGAGCTTGCCAAAGAGGGCGGAGCTGCAGTGGTGGGCACCGGGCGAAGCGACTACCCCAACCAGATCAACAATGTGCTTGCCTTCCCCGGCATCTTCCGCGGGGCGTTGGATGTGCGGGCAAGGGACATCAACGATGAGATGAAGATGGCGGCATCCTACGCCATCGCAGGCTTGGTATCGGCAGAAGAGCTAAGTGCAGAGTACATTTTGCCCCTTGCCTTTGATGAACGCATCGGCAAAGCTGTTGCCAAGGCCGTGGCAGAGGCTGCAAGAAAGAGCGGCGCAGCCAGAATATAAAAATAAAAAAGCACCCTTAGGGGTGCTTTTTGTTTGCGTTATTTCTTTGCCAGAGGGGTGTCGTTTAAATAGGCCATGATCTGTGCGATGACGCCGATGGCGATGTGCTCCGGCGTTTGGCCGCCGATGTTGAGGCCGATGGGGGTGTACACCGTTTGAAGGGCCTCTTCACTGATGCCGGCATTGCGCAGCATGGTGAAGATGCTTTGGATCTTGGGCTTGCCGCCGATCATCCCGGCGTAGCCATGGGGGCGGGAGAGGATGGCTTTTAAGGCATCGCCGTCGAAATCGTGGCCCCAGCTGCACAGCATGTAGCTGGCGTTGTCGGGCACATCCAGGTTTAAGATGTCGGTGTAGTAATCCTTTACGAGGATGCGGCGATCGGCATCTTTTAGTTTATCGCTCATCAAAATGGATTCCCGGTCATCCACCATGGTGACGCTAAAGCCCGCAAATTTGGCCACCTTTAATACGGCGGCGCCCACATGGCCCGCACCGCTGATGACGAGGTGGGGCGGGGCAGTAGGGCACTGGATGAACACATGGATGTAAGCGGGGTTTTCGCCGGGCTTGAGATCCGCAATGGTGCTGTATTCCTTTAAAAGGTTGCTGCCCGTGCGGATGCAGTTTAACGCATCGGCGATGACGGCCTGCTCATGCAAACTACCGCCTACGCTGCCCATGATACTGCCATCGGGAAAGACCAGCATACTGCTGCCGCTTTTGCGGGCGGTGGTGCCGGTGGTATCCACAATGGTGCAAAGGGCGTAGGGGCGGCCCATCTGCTGGCATTCCAGCTGTTTTTGCAACAGTTCCATAATGGTCATCCTTTCTAAATGCGGGGAGAAACACAGATGCGGCGATGGATCTCTTCAATATCCATCAGACGCAGATCGGTGCCGTAGAGGTTACAGAGGAATTCTTCATCGATGATCTCATCGCAGGTGCCGAACACCAGCTTGCCCTGGCGGTTCAAAACGGCGATCTGGTCATCCAGCAGCAGCACGTGATCCGGATTATGGGTGGTAAACACCACGCCGTAGCCTTCCTCAGAAAGGCGTTTTGCGGTGCGCAGCACTTTGATCTGGTTGCCGTAATCCAAATGGGCGGTGGGCTCATCCAGCAAGATGATGCTGGGGTGCTGGGCCAACGCCCGTGCGATGGATACCTGCTGCCGTTCACCGCCGCTGATGGCGCTGTAGGATTTTTCGCTCAGGTATTCGATGCCCATATCCTTTATGGCCTGCATGGCGATGTCATAATGCTCCTGCTTGGGGCGCTCAAAGGTGCCAAGGTGGGGGGCACAGCCCGTTACCACGTATTCCAGCACGCTGAAGGAAAAGCTGGGGATGATGGTTTGGGGCACAAAGCCGATGTGTTTTGCGATCTCCCTAGGGGTCAATTTATCGGTGGGGACGCCATCGATCAAAATGCCGCCCTCCGTGGGCTTTAATAGGTTGGCAATACAGCTCATCAGCGTGGTTTTGCCGGCACCGTTGGGGCCCAGGATGGAGATGACACGGCCGGGCTCTATGGTGAAATCAATATTAGAGAATATTTGTCTGCCGTCGGGGTAGGAAAACCCCAGGTTTTTGATCTCGATCTTCATTGTACTTTTGCCTTTTGTTTATAGAGCAGCCACGCATAGAAGGGTGCACCGATGAGCCCTGTAAGTACCCCTAAGGGGATCTCCAGGCTGGTGCCCGCGCGGGCGATGGTATCTATGATCAGCATAAAGGCTGCACCCAGCAGCATGGTGGTGGGCATCAGCTTTGTGTTGTCGGCACCCACCAGCATACGGCCCAGGTGGGGGATGACAAGGCCAACCCAGCCGATGGTACCGCTGATGCTGACGCAGCTGGCAGTCAGCAAACTGGCACAGGCGATGGTAATACCGCGGATCAGTTTGACGTTGACGCCCAGAGTCCTGGCTTCGTCCTCGCCAAAGGAAAGGATGTTGATGCGCCAGGCAAGGAGCAGCAGGACCACGATACAGATGATGAAGATGGGCCCCACAGTGACTACCTGGGCATTGTTGACGCCGTTTAAGCTGCCCATCTGCCAGAAGACGATCTCTTCCAGCTGGGTATCTTCCTTGGCGACGAATTTTAAAACAGAAAGGAAGGACGACATAAAACCCCCCGTAATAATACCGGAAAGGACCAGCATCATGTTAGAGGAGTTACGAAGAAGCTTGGGTATGAGTACGGTGATCAGCACTGCCAAGATGCCGCCGACAAAGGCCCATACCTGGGTGGCCACGATCCCTGCACCCATGAGGATGGCAAGGGCTGCGCCCAAACAGGCACCGGAGGATACCCCCAGTAGATCGGGGGAAACCAGGGGGTTTTTAAAAACCCCCTGATAGACCGCACCGGAAAGGGACAATGCCGCACCCACCATCATGGCTGCCAGTACACGGGGCAGGCGGATGACGAACAAAACGGTGTTCATGGTGGGGTCTGCAGGCTCAGCACCGCTGATGGTGCTAAAGAGGGCAGAGATGGCATCCGCCGGGTTCATGCTGTAGCGGCCCACGCAAAGGGATACTACCGCACTGACCAGCAGCACTGCACCTAAAACAAGTACAGTGGTCTTATAGTGTTTACGCATGGTGAATCTTTAGCTGCAGTTTGGATTATTTGAGGCCCAGCTGCTCGGCGGTGAAGGTCTGGCCGTAAACCAGGTTATAGAACTCGTCTACGTCCTTCATGAGCTGATCCAGGGAGTAGAGCTCGGGGTGCAGGTTGTAGGTGGTCCAGCACAGGCCCAAGCAAGCGGAAGCGGTGGGGTAATCCCAGGGCTCCAGAGCGGAGGGGAATACGAAGATCTTGTCGTTCTTCACGGCGTCGATGGAGGCCCAGGCTTCGTTAGCCTTAAGGTCTTCAACGGTGTAGTCGGCATAAGCGGGGATGTAGATGATTTCGGGGTTCCATTTTACGATCTGCTCGATGTTTACTTCGGCCCACAGTTCATCGGAATCCCAACCTTCGGTCACGCTCTTGCCGCCGGCGGTCTTGATGATCTGGTTCTGGAGCATAGCATCGGTTGCAACACCGGTCATGGAGCTGCCGGAGAGCATCAGAACGGTGGGTTTGGTTTCGGCATCTTCTGCTACCTTGGTAGCGTCGGCGATCTTCTGATCGAAGAAGGCTACGATCTTGGCGGCGCGTTCATCCTGGCCGATGGCTTTGCCAACCAGGGTCAAAGCGCTCTTGATGGAGTCGAACAATTCAACATCCAGCAAAATGACTTTGGGGCCCACTTCTTCGTACTGTTCTACCATGCCCTTCATGCGGACGGGCAGCAGAGCCAGGTCTGCCTTAACGGAAGCAACGGTCTCGAAGTTGACGTTCTTGCCTTTGCCGATCTGGGTGAGCTCATCGATCTCGGGAGCGACGATCTCATAGAGGCCGTAAGCCATGTCTTTGTTGCCGAAGCCAACAAAGCGATCCATGCCGCCATCCAGAACGATAGCCATGTTCAGGCTGGGGTTGTGGGTACCGCAGATGGCCTGAGCTGCACCTTCCAGGGTGACTTCACGGCCAGCGTGGTCGGTGAGGGTGATGGTAGCATCTTTGCTTTCTTCTGCGGGGGCGCCGCAGCCGGCCATAACAGCCAGGACCATCACAATGGACAGTACCAGTGCAACAAGTTTAGGGAATTTCAAAACGCTTCCCCCTCCTAAAAAATTTTGCCGGGAAAGGAAAGCGCACAAAAAGACATAGCAAAGCTATGATTGAGCGGGTCCCTTTCCAAACACGGGAGGCACGGGCAAAACCGCACCCATTGGCCACAAGGGCTCGGAACCGTATTTATAACGATGTATCAGCTGCGTAAATTGTAACATTATGGGTATCTATTGTCAATTTGGTTCAGAATAGAAAAGGGGGCACAGAGTGCCCCCTTTCTTTTTATGAAGGGTTATGCAGCCTCCACCGCCGCACGGGCTCTTCTTTTTTGCAAAAGGTAGCCGTACCCTGCGCCGGCGGCGGCACCCAGGGCATCCACGATGATGTCCTTCATGGTGTCGTAAAGGGCGCCGCGGCCCGTCAGCTGCACTGCCGCCGCAGTTTGGTAGTGCTGCATGTTGAGCCCAAACAGGCCATCGGCGGTGTATTCGTAAACCTCCCACAGGCACCCCGCCATCAGGGCAAAGCTGAAGGCGAACAGGGCGGCAAACAGGGGTGCGTGGGGGGAAGATGCCATGGCATCGGGCAAGAAGAGGGTAAACAGGCAAAAACCGATGATGGCCAGCATGCCGCCGCTGTAGGTGTGGAGGATGGTATCCCAATGGGGGACGCGGAAGTAAAAGCGGTGGACCTCACCCAGATAGATGGCGCAGTACAAAAATACATAGTAGCTGATGCAGGCGTAATGGGGGAGATCCACATGGCATAGCCGCTCAATGACCTTGGGCAGAAACATAACGATGAGCCCGCCCAGGCACTGTAAGAGCATGAGGCGGTAATCGCTTTTGCCGGGGATATCCGTGCTTTTGGGGATGTAACCCACCGGCGTGCGGATGGCCCCCAGGGCTGCGTGGATGCAGGATGCCAGTAAAGTCACAAATAAGACGGCGCCTGCAATTTTTTTGTAGTTGTGTTTTTGCTGTTCCATTGTTTATTAAACTCCTTTATTCTATGGGGCATGATACCAGCACGGTGTGGTATTATTATGGTGAAAAGTGTGATGAATCATGAAAGGCAGGTGGAAGGATGCGGTTATTTGCTGCCATCGAGCTAAACGATAGATTGCGCACTGCCGCCGCCGCAGCCCAAGGGCAGCTTAAGGCCCATGGGGTAACGGGGCGCTTTCCCCCGCCTGGTAACCTCCATTTGACCTTGTGCTTCTTTGGGGAAGGGGAAAAGGATGGGTTGCTTTGCGCCCTTATGGGGGAAAGCTATACAAGTGCCCGGCTGACGGTGGAGGGCTGCGGCTGTTTTATGGGCGGGAGCCTTTTGCATTTGAAAATCAAAACGGATCCGGGGCTGATGGAGATCCAGCGCAGGGTACAGGATGCCGCCTTAAAACTGGGCTACCGGTTGGATGGCCGGCCCTATGTGCCCCACATCACATTGTGCCGCAAGATGCAGGCACCCGTGGGCGTGGATCTTTTTGCTTGCTGTAAAGGGGCCATGGGTGTTAGCATGGATGTAGAGCGCATCAGCTTAATGGAAAGTAAGTTGAATCAAAACGGGGCGGTGTATCATAGGGTTGGTACCATCGCCGTAAAATAAGGGAGGAAAGAAAATGGAAGCGATCTTTGTGTGTTACCCCAAGTGCAGCACCTGCCAGAAAGCCCAAAAATGGCTGGATGCAAAGGGGGTAGAATACCGCATCCGTCATATTGTGGAGGATCACCCCAATAAAGAGGAGATCGAAGCCTGGCACAAGGCGAGCGGTTTGCCTTTAAAACGGTTTTTTAACACCAGCGGCATGAACTACCGTGCCCTGGGTTTAAAGGATCAACTGCCTAAAATGACGGAAGAAGAGCAGTATGCCATCCTTTCTACCGATGGGATGCTGGTAAAGCGGCCTATTTTGATCACACAAAAGGGGATCGTGCCCGGGTTTAAAGAGAAAGACTGGGAGAACATCTTATAAGGAGGGCGACGATGAAGCATTTACGCAGATCCATCCTGTGGCTGCTGGCCCTAACCATGGTGCTGGCATCCCTGGGGTGCGGCGGCACACAAAGCAGCCAGAGCGAAAGTGAGCGGTTTGCCGCTTATTTGGATGAATTGTATTTAGAGGAGCTTTCCGGCACTGATCTGTTAAGCCTGCAGTTTACCCTGAGCCATCCGGAAGAATTGGGCATCACGATAAGCGGAGCCCCCTTAGGGGAACTGAGCCGGGAGGATTACGAAGCTGCAGCAAAAGAGAGCGCAGAGGAAGTAAAAAAGCTGAAGTCCTTTGACCGCAGCCAGTTGACCCCCACAGAGCAGGTGGATTACGATGCCCTCCTTTGGCAATTGGAGATCAACGCGGAAAACGGCGAATACGCCCTTTTGATGGAGTGCTGCAGCCCCATGCAGGGGGTACAGGCCAATTTACCCAATATGCTGGTGGAATTCCCCATCCGGGATGAGGGGGATATCAAGGATTATCTTTTGGTATTGGAAGATGTGGATGACTATTTTAAGCAGGTCATCGCCTTTGAAAAGGAGAAATCAGCAGCGGGGTATTTTATGTCGGAAGGCAATGCCCAGGGCGTCATCGACAGCTGTAAGGAGTTCACCCGGAATAAAGAGGATCATTTTATGATCCTGGCCTTTAACGACAGGATCGATGGTTTTGATTGGCTCACGGCGGAGCAAAAGGCCGCCTACAAGGAGAGCAACCGCCAAAGCGTGCTCAACACCGTCATCCCCGCCTATGAAGAGCTGATGGAATGCTTTACGGAGCTGAAAAGCACGGGCAAAAACCCTGGCGGCCTTTGCGGGTTTGAAGGGGGAAAAGAGTATTATCAAAACATCGTAAAGGAAAAGACGGGCTCCGAAAAAACCCCGGAGGAGATCATCACCTTACTGGAAGATGAAATGGATGCCATCATGGAGCGGATGCTGCTGTTGGCCCTGGGCCATTCCAGCGAAGTGCTGAATATGTACGATGCCGCCCCCGATGTAACGGACCCGGAGGAGATCTTAGTTGCCCTTGAGGAGCGAATGAAAAAGAACTACCCCGAGATCGGCAAGGTGCAGTACCGGTTAAACTATGTGCACCCCACCATGGAGGACAGCACCAACCCCGCCTTTTACTTCGTCCCGCCTTTGGATGCAGCGGAGGAGAACAACATCTATTTAAACCGCAAGTATACCGAGGATGACCCAAGGTACCTCTTCAGCACCCTGGCCCATGAGGGCTACCCCGGGCATCTGTACCAGATGAACTACTTCTTTGCTTCCGACGCCCATCCCATCAGAAAGGGCATTTTGAACCAGCTGGGCTATGTGGAAGGCTGGGCTACCTATGTGGAAAACGATTCTTACTACCTGATGGGGCTGGATGATGTGACCGCAGAGCTTTTGCAGCTGGATAACCGGTTTTCCTGGGCACTGCAGTGCCGGCTTGACATCGGCATCAACTACGAAGGCTGGGATGTGGACGATGTGGAAGAGGCCCTGGCCGCGTATCTTGGGGATAACGCGGAAGAAATGGCCCAAACCATGATGGATGTTTGCAGCGCAGACCCGGGCATCTACCTTTCCTACTATGTGGGGTATCTGGAGTTTATGGAATTAAAGGAGTACGCCATGGAGCAGCTGGGGGATGGGTTTGATTTGGTTACATTCCACAAAGCCATTTTGGATGTGGGCGCCGCCCCCTTTAAAAACGTAAGAGAAGCAGTGAAACAATACGTAGCAGCAGCCAAATAACCTTTGGATGGAAAAGATCCGCTGTCCGTTCTATGGTACAGCGGATCTTATATTCTTTTGGGGAAAGGAGGAGATGGTATGAGCAGAAAGAGCGAAGAGATCGTCGCCTGCCCCCATTGCGGCATGGAAAACCGGATGGAAAAGTGGGAGAGCATCAACACCGTATTGAACCCCGATGCCAAGGAAAAGCTTTTAACGGGAGAGCTGTTTACCATCCACTGTGAAGGCTGCAAAAAAGAGTTTGCCCTGTTGTACGATTTTTTGTACCATGATATGGAACAGAAGCTCATGGTCTTTTGCATGGGCAATGAGGAAGAGGACCCCTTTTTGCTGCTGAAAAAGCGCACGGGGGAGGATTGCCCCGAGGGCTACGAGCAGCGCATCGTGAAAGATGTGCGGGATCTTTTAGAAAAGGTGCATCTGCGCACCGATGGGTTGGATGACCGGGTGATGGAACTGGTAAAGCACATCCTTTGTTTGCAGATGGGTACCGAAGATACCCTGCGCTATCTGTGCAAACGCAGCGGCGCCATCCACCTGTACCGGAGTACAGAGGAGGGGGGATCCTCCTTTGCGGTGGATGAAGAACTGTACCGGGATGTGCTCATCCGCACGGCGGAGCGGCTGGAAGCCTACACCGACCATCACCGCATCGACCATAGGTGGGCAAAAGAGGCCATCGAAAAGGGCATTTTGGCGTAACCGACAAAAGTCGCTTTGGGCGCAGGATCACCTATTGACAAAGGGATGGCAAATGGTTACAATGGAACCATAAATGAGAATAATTCTCAAATGGAGGAGCAAATATGGATCTTACCGCAATGCATCAGCTTACCTATGGTTTATATGTGATCACCGCACAGGATGGGGAACACCGTGGCGGTTGTGTGGTAAACACCTTAAGCCAGGTCACGTCTTCCCCCGCAAAGCTCAGCGTGACCATCAATAAAGACAACTACACCTGCGAGCTTGTGAAAAACAGCGGCCGCTTTGCTGCGGTGGTTTTGACGGAGCAGGCGGATATGGACCTCATCGGCGGGTTTGGCTTCCGCACCGGCAGGGATGTGGATAAGTTTATGGGCCACGATGTTCAGACCGATGGCGCAGGGGTGCCCTATGTTGCAGCAACCGCTGCTGCACGGTTTAGCTGCAAAGTGGTGGATCAGCTGGATGTTGGCAGTCACATCATGTTCATTGGCCTTGTGGAAGAGGCGGAAAACCTGGGCGGTGACCCCATGAGCTACGCTTACTACCATAAGGTGAAAAAGGGCACCACCCCCAAGAACGCACCCTCTTACCAGGAAGTGGTGGAAAAGAAGGGCTTCCGCTGCACCGTCTGCGGCCATGTGGCGGAGTTGGACGCCATCCCCGATGGGTTTACCTGCCCTGTGTGCGGGGTGCCCGGCCATCTGTTTGAAAAGATCGGTTAAGCGCAACAAAAAAGCTGTACCTGTGATGGGTACAGCTTTTTTTATTTTACGTTATTCCTCAAAGAGCTTTTTGCGAAGGAAGGGGATGTGCACCATGGCCTTTCGGATCAGCATGGTTACGGGGATGCTCAGCGCGCCCATCAGGATGAAGGTGGGCAGCGTTTTTGCGCTTAAATAGGTGATGCCCAGCAGCCCCGGTACGATGAGGCAGGCACCGAACAGGCCCACCGTCATGGCGATCCACAAAATAAGGCGCATGGGGGTCAAAGGCCAGCACACCTTTAACAGTAGCTGGATCCACACAAAGCCGGTGATGTACACGATGAGGGTGGAAAGCTCTGTAGGGGTAAAGCCCAAATTGGGGGTGAGCACATCCAGCAGCACAATGGCCAGGGTGATGGTAAGGGCGGTGGGCATGGCCCCCATGAGCACCTGGGAAAGGAAGCTCTTTTTCACCCGGTTGTGGTTGGGCTCAAAGGTAAGGAAGAAGGAGGGGATGCCCTCCGTCATGGTGGTAATCAGGCTTAGCTGAATGGGGATGAAGGGGTAGGGCATCCCGAAAAACAGCGCCAAGAAGGACAGCAGGAAGGAAAAGATGGTCTTTACCAAATACAGCGAAGCGGTGCTGGTGATGTTGTTGATGACCCGCCGCCCCTCCATAACCACCTGGGGCAGGGCGGAGAAGTTGTTATCCAGCAGCACCAACTGGCTGATCTGCTTGGCGGCGTCGCTGCCGGCAGCCATGGCGATGGAGCAATCGGCATCCTTTAAAGCGAGGACATCGTTGACGCCGTCGCCCATCATGGCTACGGTGTGGCTGCGGCTTTGTAAAGCGGCCACCATCTTTTGTTTTTGCTGGGGGGTGACTCGGCCAAAGACGCTAAAGCGCTCCATAGCATCGGCCAGGGCCTCGTCATCCTTTAAGGTGGAGGCATCCACATAGCTGCAGTCTTTTAGCCCCGCCTTCTGGGCGATGGCCGCCACGGTGGCGGGGTTATCGCCGCTGATGATCTTAAGCTGTACATCCTGTGCGCGGAAGAAATCCAAAATCTCCCGTGCGTCGGTGCGGATGGGGTCCATCAATAAAAGGGCGGCCATGGGGGTGATGGTTTGGGGCAGTTCCCCCTTTACGGTGCCGCTGCAGCCCGCCATGAGCACCACGCGGGCACCGGATTCCTCCGCCGCTTTGATTTCATCGGGGAGGGTGAAGGTGCGGCCACGGGAAAGGACATCGGGCGCGCCGATGATGACGGTGCCATCTTGAAAAGATGCACTGCTCCATTTGCGCTCGGAGGAAAAGGGCGTGGTGGCGATGGCTTGGGGAACATCGGAGCCATCCTCTTTAAAATAGGCTTTTAATGCCAGGTAGGTGGAGTTGTTTTCGTTAAGAGCCGCCACAAAGGCACGGCCCGCCTGTAAAATGGTGCCCTCCTCCATAAGGGGGATGATGCGATCCACCTGCATATTGCCCTGGGTGATGGTGCCGGTTTTATCCAGGCACAGCACATCCACCCGGCTGAGGGTCTCGATGCAGTATAATTCCTGGACTAAGGTGCGCTCCTTTGCCAGTTTGATGACGCCCACCACCAGGGAAACGGTGGTCAAAAGCACCAGGCCCTTGGGCATCATGCCCAAAAGGGCGGCTGCCGTTGCGGTGATGGAATCCCGAAGGGGTTCGCCCAGCAAAAAGTAGGATTGCAAAAACAGCAGTGCTCCCAAAGGGACGATGAACATGCTGGTGAATTTGACGATCTTATCCAAAGAATCCATCAGTTCGGAATGGACTTTTTTAAACCGTTTGGCCGCCGCCGCGATGCCGCTGGCGTAGTTATCCGCCCCGATGTGGTCGATGCGGCAATGGCACCTGCCGCTTACCACAAAGCTGCCGGAAAGGAGGGCATCGCCAACCTGCTTTAACACCGGCTCCGATTCCCCCGTTAAGAGGGATTCGTTCACCTCGATCTCGCCCTGCATCACGGTGGCATCGGCGCAGATCTGCTGGCCGGGCATCAGCACGGCGATGTCATCCAGCACCAGCTGCTCCTGGGGGATCTCATACTGTTTGCCGCTGCGGAGCACGTTGGCCTTGGGGGCGGAGATCAGCGAGAGCTCCTCCACCATCTTTTTGCTGCGGAATTCCTGGATGATGCCGATGACCATGTTGGTCACGATGACCCACAAAAACAGCAGATTTTCGTAGGCGCCCACGGCGGCAATGGCCACCGCTACAGCAAAGTTAAAGAAGTTGAACAGGGTAAAGACGTTGTCTTTGATGATCTGCCAGCTTGTTTTTGTGATGGGGTCCGGCTGGGTGTTACATAGCCCATGGTTGATTCTGCTTTTGACCTGCTCTTCCGTCAAACCTACCATGGGGTCCGGCGTAAAGCGGGGGGTATCGTTATGCAACATGATTCGCTTCCTTATTTTAATAACAATAGTTTACGGCATCGGGTTTGATAAAACATAAACCAAATAGAAAGAATAATAAATTATACCATAGATATCACCCATCGGCATAGGAAAGAAAAAAGCGCCCGCAGGCGCTTTTGCTGTTACAGTAGGATGAGGCAGCCCATCAGGCTGATGACGGTGATGAGGATCAACATGAGGATCAGCCGGGGGGTTCGGTCGTCCTTTTCTCCCTTTGAAAACATGGAAAGGGTGAGTTGGAATTCCATAATGACCACGCTTAAAATGGGGAAGACGAGGGTGATCAGCTTGGGTGCTGTTATGCCCAATACCACAATGGTTTCGCCCAGAGCCCCGTAGCGGAAGGCCAACAGGATGATGGATGCGATGAGCTCCGCGGCGCTTAGGCCGATGAGCCCCAGCTGCACCTTGGTAAAGGGGCGTCTGGTGCCCTTTTGGATGCCGATAAGGGGGATGATGCCATCGGGCTGGCGGGGGCACAGCTTGGCACCCTCTAAAATGGGCAGCATGATGCGGAAGAACAGCACCATCAAGATGACCTCGGGGCCTAAGAGCAAAAGGTTTTTGGTAAGGCTCCGTGCCAAATAAAACAGGTACCCCTTGCCGTAGAGCATGGCGCTCCAGGTGGCGCCCAGGCCCACGTTGACAAAGAGGTTTAAGCACAGCTTACATAAGAAGATGCGCACCACCGTGAGCTTTTGGCGGTACAGGAACAGCCCGTATAAAAAGGAACCTGCCATGGCGCTTAAGGTATACCCGGGGAAGAAGGCCCCAAGGGGGAACAGCAGATAGCCTAAGATGTCCGTCAAAAAGCCGGAAATCAAACCCAGGATGGGCCCGCACAGATAGCAGCCCAAAGCGTTAATAAAAAAGCTGAAGGCGATGCGCAGGTTATCCCCCACGGGGATGAACACCCCGGAAAGGATGACCCTGAGCCCCACAAACAGGGCGGTGAGTGCGATCATCCGGATGCTTTTGACTTCCTTAGCGGCAAGCTGCCAGTAGGCGGGGGAAAAGGGCGTTTTGAAGAATTGGGGCGTTACATTGCTTTGGGACATAAAAAAGAACCTCCCTTAGACAGGCACACCACTTGTGATACGCGAAAAAAGAAGGTTTAGGCGTATGTACAGCGGGATGCGGACCCTGCACCGCAAGCTGAGCTTTTCGTCCCTAAGGCAACTCCCCGTCCGTAAGGCACTTCACGCGCAGGATCCTACTCTGTTTGATTTGTTTTTAGTATAAGACGGCGATATACCGCTGTCAATACGGTTTACATGGGCCAATCGACGGCACAAGATGGCCGTACGAAGATGGCGCACCCCCATGGGGCTAAGGCTTACAAAGGTGTTTAATTCCCCCTCGATTTTCAGCTGCTGCCCCCGGCGGATGGGGCTGTGCAGCATCCCCTTTGGCAAAAGGATGGTGATGTGATCCGCCCCCGTCCATTTGCCGTCCCTTCGCCGGGGGATGGTAAACTGGCAGGAAGCCATCTGCCCCATGGGGTGGGGGATGAGGGTGAGGGGGGACGCCACCAGCCCCACGACGGTTATATGGCTGAAGACGTCCGATCCGCTTTGACTAAGGCATACAGGGCGCTTGCCCGCTGGCTTTCCATCAGGCACAGTTTGTACCATTGTTCCTCCCGGTGTTTGCTCTTTTTCAGTTCCCGCTCCAATCGCGCGTTTTCCAAGGTAAGGGCGTGGAGCTCCTGGTTTAAGGTGTTTTCCATTGATCTTCCTCCTAAGCATCGGTTTTTGTTTTGCGTGCTGCCCGGCGCTTTGCGGCCTTTAGCCGCAGCCTGCTCTCCGGGGTGGCGATGTAAGGGTCAAAGGAGCGGATGTCGATGCCCGCAGCATCCAATGTGCCGCAAAGGGTACTAAGGGCGCTGTCCTTCCATCTGCCCAGGGTGTTGGGGGAAATATACAGCCGTGCGCTGGCGTTTTCCCACGAAAGGCCGTGGATGTACAGGGCGGTGAGCGCACTGCCCTTTTGGCCCATATCCGTAATGGTGCCATCGATGAAATCCGCAGCCCGTTTTAAGGCATCCACTTCTTGGGAAGGGGGCAAAAACTCCAGGGTGCGGCGGATGCGCTTGCTTTCTTTTAAGTATTCGGTGATGATCTTTTCCGTTTTATTCATGGTATCTCCTTGTGTTTTTGTGGTTGTGGCCGGCCGTGCCATTGTGGTATATTGATGTTAACCTCTGGTACTATCATAATTCAGAAATATCTGAAAGTCAAGAAGAATTTTAAGAAATTTCTGAAAGAAAGCGAGGGCAGGATGTCTACAAGCCAGGTGCTGTACGAGCGCGTAAAAGAATTGGTGGAACAAAAGGGTGTTTCCATCAACCAGATGCTGCGCAGCTGCGGGTTAAACCCCAGTTTGATGACCGATGTAAAAAACAAGGGCACCATCCCCAGCGCAGAGAAGATCGCAAAAATGGCGGATTATTTAGAGGTATCTGTGGATTATTTATTGGGCAGGAGCGAAGTGACCTATTTAGCCGCCAACGCCTCCGGGGCGGAGTACCATAAGCTAAGCCGGGAAAACAAAGAAAAGCTGGATGCTTATTTGCAGCAGCTCCTTTCAGAGCAGCTTTAAAGCCAATTTTGTTAGAATAGAAAGGCCCTTCGGGGCCTTTTTTTTGTACCCTTTTTGCGGATGCTTCTTATGCTTTAAAGCGGGGGAGTGGTGTGTAGATATGCGCAACTGGAAAAAAATGTTGCAAATCATCCAAAACAAAGGGCAAAGAGCCATAGCATTGTGATGAAAACGCAAAAAATGGGGTGAATCTTGGCGGTTCCTGTCTACTTTTCGTTGCAAGTTGCGCGGCACACTGGTAAGATATAATCACCATAGCTGTAAATGCCTGCTGTTTGAACCCACAAGAAATTTTGCGGATCCGTGCGCGGGTTCTTTGCGTTGCCATCCCACAGGGTGTAGATAATAATTATTAGTATGTATTGTATGAATATGAGGCCAAGATGGATAAGAAAGAACTGGGCAAATTAAGCCGAAAAGAACTGTTGGAACTGATGCTTTCCCAAAGTAAGGAGATCGACCGGTTAAAGGAGGAGATCGCTTCATTAAAAGAGGCATCCCGCAGCCGTGAGATGCTCATAAAAAGGGCGGGCACCATGGCAGAAGCATCGTTGCTGCTCAGTGGGGTCTTTGAGGCTGCCGACCTTGCCGCAAAGGATTATCTTGAAAACCTGAAGCAAATGGAGGGAGATGTGGAGCTGCGCCGCCAGGCCATCCTGGAGGATGCCCGGGTAGAGGCCAACCGCATCATCCAAAAGGCGGTGGAGGAGGGCGCCATCATCCGCCGGGATACCGAAAGCTACATCGCCGAGCGCACCAAGGAGTACGAAGAGTACTGTGTGAGGATCAAAGAGATGGTAGCAAAGATCAAACAGCTGGGGATCGTGGATGAGTAAGGACGATTTCAACACTCCTCTGCCCTCAACGGAGCAGCTGGAGCAGGAACTAAAGCAGGAAGAAAGCAAAAAGCGGTACCATAAGACCATCCGCACCACGGTGTACACCCTATTGGTGGTGGCGGCTGTTGCGGTGCTCATCGTGACGCTGCTGTTCCCCGTGATGGAGGTCTCCAGCAACAGCATGGCACCCACCGTAAACGATGGGGACATCCTGGTGCTGTACAAGACCGACCGGTACGAAACGGGGGATCTGTGCGCCTTTTACTGGCAAAACAAGCTTTTGATCAAGCGCATCATCGCCGGGCCGGGGGATTTTGTATCCATGGATGCCGCCGGTACGGTATCGGTAAACGGTGCGGTGCTCAGTGAACCCTACATCGTTAACAAAGCCTATGGGGAGTGCGACCTCACCTTCCCGTACCAGGTGCCGGACGGCAAGTATTTTGTCATGGGGGATGAGCGAGCCATCTCCATCGACAGCCGCTCCAGCGTCATCGGCTGCGTTGGGCAGGATCAATTTGTGGGCAAAGCCATTGTGCGCATCTGGCCCATCTTCAGTTTTAAGTGGTTTGGATAACGGAGTAAACATGAAGCAAAAACGCGGAATGAAAGCTTATATGGGGATGCTGTTAGCGGTACTTTTGTTGGTACTGCTCCTTCCCATGCCCGTTTTTGCAAAAGAGGGCGAAGGCAAGCTCATCATTACGCTGGAGCATGACACCGATGCCCCTATGAAAGGGGCGGAGATCACGGTGTACCAAATCGCCTCGGGTGTACCCGCAGGCGATGGCTACCGCTATACCCTCACCGATGGGTTTTTAAACAGTGGGTTTTCCCTTGGCGCCAAGGATTATGCCCCCTGGGTGGACCCCCTTTTGGTGTATGTGGAACAAAACGCCTTAAAGGGCCAAATAACCCATACCGATGGCTTTGGCATTGCATCTGTAGATGGCCTTACCCCCGGGGTGTACCTGGTGGCCCAGACCAACCGCACACAGGGGCATTTTGCCTTTACCCCCGCCATTGTGACCCTGCCGTATATGGATGGGGAAACCGCCCACTTTACCGTGACCCTTGACCCTAAGATGGAGCGCCTTTCGACCGAGCCCCCGCCTTACGTCGCCTTTGGGGTGCGCAAGGTGTGGAAGCCCGCAGTGCCCAAGGATGCTGCGCCCATCACGGTGCATCTTTTGCAGGATACCAAGATCTATGACATCGTCAGTTTAACGGAAGAGAACAACTGGCAGTACAGCTGGGCGCAGCTGCCCTATGGCTACCGCTACCGTGTGGTGGAGGATGTGCCCGCAGGCTTTGCGGCCGCCTACCAATACGGCAGCGACGCGGCGGTCATCACCAATACCGATTTAACGCCGCCCCCCAAAGAGGACGAGCTGCTGCAAACGGGCTATGATTACACCCTCACCGTCATTTTGGCGGCGGCAGGTGCTGTGCTGATGCTGCTTTGCATCCTGCTGCTGCGCAGAAAGAAGGCGCTGTATGTGATGCTTTTTGCCGCCGTGCTGTGTTTGGGGGCGGCGGGGGGCACCCTTGTGATGCAGCAGATGGAGGGGGAACAGGCCAGGGAGGCCGCCCGCCATGTGCTCAGCGTGATGGATGAAGCAAAGACGGAGGAATCCGTATTTACCGATGATTCTCTGCCCATGGATGTGCGCAGTATGGCGGTGAAGAACATCGACGGGCGCTCCTACATCGGGGTTTTGAGCGCACCGGGCATCGATTTAACGGTACCCGTATTGCAAAACAGCTCGATGAGCGAATTGAACACCGCCCCCGGGCGGCAGTTCGGCAGTTTGTTTACCGATGACATGGTCATCGCGGGGCACAACTACGACGCCCACTTTGGCCATCTGCGCAAGCTGAAGAGGGGAGACGCCCTGTATTTTACCGATGTCAGCGGCGTTGAATACGGCTACACCGTGGCCGATGTGCTGGAGATCGCCCCCAATGCGGTATCTGCCGTGAAGGAAAGCGGATACCCCTTAGTGCTTTACACCTGCACCCCCAGCGGCCGCGGCCGTGTTGCGGTGTACTGTGACCGGTTATAAACCCGGAATGATGTTGATAGGAAGAAACCCTCTGTTGTAAAGGAGCATGCAATGCAGAAGCTGGCTTTGGAATTCCAAAAGCTTCGGCGCCGCCGAACACAACAGAATATCTGGCTGAGCTGCCTTTCTGCCCTGGTCTTCTTTTTGACGGCCTATGGGCTGCTGCTCCACGGGATCGCACTGAAAAACGATGTGCTGTGCGAGGTGGAGGAGCATACCCATACCCCGGAGTGCTACACCTATGTGTATGATCACTGCCCCTATGGAGCTTATGAGGAAGCCATCTTCCATACCCACAGCGAAATTTGTTTGGATGCTGCGGGTAATTTGCGCTGCTCTTTAAAAGAACTGACGGCAGAAAGCTATGTTTGCCCCCTTGTAGAGGGCCCCGATCACACCCATGGTGAAGGATGCACCGAGGGCATTTTGACCCATGCCCATACCCCGGGGTGCTTCTATGAAGAGGCGGTATTAAGCTGCGAAAAGGGCGAGCATACCCATACCGATGCCTGCTTTATGCTGGAAAGCACCCTGGGGCAGCAGGAATCGGAATATAGCTGCAGCTATGGGGAGCACAGCCATGGGGCGGAATGCTACGAAGAAGGTGCCCTTATCTGCACCTTCCCCGAGCATACCCACAGTGTGGACTGCCTAAGGGGCTACGACCCCCATGCCGATCTGGAAGTCAGTGGGGATTGGGAAAGCACCCTGCCTAAGTTTAATGGCGAAAACAGCGCAGAGCGGGTCTACCTCGTTGCCCAAAGCCAGCTGGGCTACAAGGAAAGCAGCAAGAACTTTGTGCTGACCCAAGGCACAAAACAGGGCTTTACCCGCTACGGCAAGTGGAGCGGCAATGCCTACATGGATTGGAACGGGGCCTTTGGCGCCTTTGTCATCCACTACAGCGGCATTTCGGAAGAGATCCTGCCTGTAAACAGCGATGTTTCCCTTTGGATGGGTGAACTTCATAAACGCAGTTTGCTGATGCCCTTTGACGGCCGAAAGGCGATGGCGGGGGATCTCATCTTTATTACCTTTGCCGATGGTAAAACCGCCCCCAGGGTGGGTGTTTTTAAGGAATATCTGCCCAAAACCGAAGCACTGCCCGGCAGAATCACGGTGATCGAAGGGGACAGCAGCGACGGGGTAAATGAAGTAAGTTATCTTTTGACGGATGAGGTATCCATCCAAACGGCACCCATTTTGGAGAGCGAAAACCGGTATTTGCTCTACCAGCAGCGACCCATCCAGAAGGTGTATGAGGGGGAGGACTACACCATTACCCTCAGCTACACCGCCATGGCGGGCCTTGGCGAAAACATCACCCTAAGTGTAAAAGAGATCGAACAGGGGAGCGAAGAATACCTTGCCCTTTATGAAGAGGCCCGCATGGCCATGGAGGGCAGCGTTGCCTCGGATGGGGAGCGGGCGGAGTTGGCCTTTGCCCGGTTCTTTGACATCACTCTGTATCAGGATGGGGAAAAGGTGGAGCCTGCCGCCCCCGTAAAGGTGAGCATCACCTACCACGATGGGGTGGATGTGGCAAATGACCAGCACGCGGCGGCCATCCACTTTGCAAAGGATGATGTGGAAGTCATCCCATTGGAAGAGGGCGAAGCCGCAGACGAAGGCTTTACCTTTATGCAGGATGGTTTTTCCGTGACAGGTACCGTTGTGGCGGATGTGACGGTGACCACCGGCATCAGCTATGTCTACAATAAAGTTGCTTTCAGCAGCGTGAGAAATATTGATACCGCAAAAACCTATGCTTTGATTCACCAGGCAGCTAACGATAAGCCCACCTGCGGCGCAACGGGCAAATTAAACGGCAGCGCTTTAAGGCGCATCGGCGGCACGGTTTCCGGCGATGTGGGAACTTTTAGCGAAGAATTGGGTCTGTGGACCATTGAAGTGGTTAATAGCAATGACAACACCGTCAGGATCAAAAACGGTTCCAACTATTTAAAAGGTACTTCTAATAGCTTCAGCTTTGAAAGCAGATCCAATAATGCTACCACTTTTACCATGGAGCAAAGCGGCAGCAACGGTGGCTTTTTGCTGAGTTGGACAGCAGATAGAAGGACCTATTACCTGAACGTAAGCGGCAGCAACCAGACGAACATCATCCCATGGTCAGATGGAAATGTGTTTTATCTATATGAATACGCCGGGCAGAGGTCCGGCAACAGCATCTGGCTGGATGGCACCAACGGCGGGCTCATGGCCTACACCGGTTCTCCCGATACCCGTGTGACGGAAGACCTTAATGTAGGGGATACCTACACCCTGCCCAGTACCTGGCCCTCCCCCGAAAAGTACGATTACAAGCTGGTGGGCTGGTATGACATTACCTATGGCGATTACTACAAGCCCGGGGATACCATGACGGTTTTGGGCAGCCATGTGCTGTACGCCGATTGGATGGCAAACACCTATGATGTGGGTGTGCAGAACGAATACACCGTAAAAAGTGAGGATACCAACAGCTTTATTACCACCCATGTGTTTGACTTCAGCTGCATCTTTAATATGTACAGCACCACCTATACGGGCAGCATCAGCACAACCGGTCATACGGAAAGATGGGAGGTATTGCTTCACAATACCAATAAAACCGCGGTAAACGGCAACGAGACCCTGGGCTTTGTCTTCCGGGATTGGGATGAAGGAAACGTGGATCTTTCCTACGCAAACGGGGTAAATGATCCGGACGGGTGGAATGAATCCACCACCGGCAGCGAGCGTGTTACCACCGGCATCATGGGGACGAAAAAGGGGTTGGATGTACTCAACAAGCTCTTTGCCCCCAACAATACCGATGGCGGTTTGGGTAAATACTACGCCGGCACCGGCAACTTTTTGTACCAGTACATGGAAGAGGGCATGGATAACTACGACGGCGTGCATAACGGCTATTACTACTATGACAGCGCGCTGAACGCAGCCTCTTATAACCAGAGCGAAGGCCGCTTCTATCTGTACGATTATCTGGAGCGCACCTCGGATTCCTTAAAAGACGGCTGCAATGACGATGGCTCTTTAAAGACCGATGGGGGCTACAGCGATATTTTGCCCTTTAACTCCCCCTATGTGCGCCCCGGGGATAAGACCCTCGGCACCTACACCATCAATGGAAAAACGGGTACCAACTACCAGTACGATGCCAAGTATGACGGGCAATCCAGCTTAGCAAGCCGCGTTGGCACCAACTACTGGTTTGGCTTCAGCAGCACCATCAAGTTCTTTTTGCCCAACGCCACCGGCGAAAAGGAAGGGGATGTGTACGGCAACCAATCCACCAAGGGAGAGGACATGGTGTTCTACTTCAGCGGGGATGACGATGTATGGGTCTTTGTGGATGGCGAGCTGGTGCTGGACATTGGCGGTATGCACGACATCCAGGCCGGGTCCATCGATTTTTCCACCGGTAAGGTGGAAAATCCCAGTGCCGGCCCTGACACCATCGATTTAGAGGCGGGGGAACACACCCTTACCATCTATTACATGGAGCGGGGCGCCAGCCAGGCAAACTGCCGCATCTTCTTTAACATCTCCCCCCGGTACAGCCTGAGTTTGGAAAAGACCGATGCTTTTTCCGGTGAGAATCTGGATGGTGCCCAGTTTGGCTTCTTTACCGATGCCGACTGCACCAAACCTGCAGAGCTTTGGGAAAGCGAAAAGGCCTATGCCAACAACGAAAAGAGCACCCATTTGTTCAGCATTAAAGATGGGTTTACCAGTTGCTGGGGTTTGACGGCCGGCAGCACCTATTACATTAAAGAGATGAAGCCCCCTGAGACCGGCCCCGATGGGGAGACCTACGAAAAGGCATCCGGCGTTATTAAACTGCCCCTGGATTACAGCGGACAGGCCTTTACCGCCACCACGGAAAGCGGAGACCAGATTTTGGTGGAGGACTGCGTGGTGGATTCCACCAGCCAATCCATCGATTTGAGTGTCATCAACATACGGGATAATGCCACCACCTTTACGGTGAAAAAGCGGTGGCAGAATGCATCCGGCACTGCCATGGCGGCCCCGGTGGAATCGGTACAGGTGCAGCTGACCCAAAACGGTGTGCCCATCGGCAGGATCGTGGAACTGAGCGCCGAAAACAACTGGGAGCATACCTGGATCGGCATCCCGCTGTATGATGAGGATCTGACCTACTACACCTACAGCGTTACCGAGGTGTACAACCCCGGCTACCGTTCCTTTGGGGAGCTTGTGACGGAAAACGGCGAGACCTACTACCGTTTGACCAACCGTCAGCTGCGGGAA
>SVGV01000089.1 GCA_015056185.1 Clostridiales bacterium
CGGTAGTTCACGTATTCCTTAATGCGCTTGCGCTCTACTTCCTTGATCTGCTTGATGGTGGCAAAATCGATGCCGTCGGGGTCGTACACATAGCCGTTGCTGTCGCTCATGGCCATGACGGTGCCGCCCAGCTGGTTGACCTTCTGCAGGGCGTAGGTAGCCACGTTGCCGCTGCCGGAGATGACCACTTTTGCACCCTCAAAGGATTTGCCCTTGGCGCCGATCATGTTATCCATAAAGTATACAAGGCCGTAGCCGGTGGCCTGGGTACGGCCGATGCTGCCGCCGTAGCTGAGCCCCTTGCCCGTCAAAACGGAGGTAAAGTCGTTGCGGATCTTCTTATACTGGCCGTACAGATAGCCGATCTCCCTTGCACCCACGCCGATGTCGCCTGCGGGCACGTCGGTATCGGGACCGATGTGGCGGTACAGCTCCGTCATAAAGGCCTGGCAGAACCGCATGATCTCGTTATCGGATTTGCCCTTGGGGTCAAAATCGCTGCCGCCCTTGCCGCCGCCCATGGGCAGGCCGGTGCCGCTGTTTTTGAAGGTCTGCTCAAAGGCAAGGAACTTCATGATGGAAAGGTTTACACTGGGGTGCAAACGGATGCCGCCTTTGTAGGGGCCGATGGCGCTGTTGTACTGGATGCGGTAACCGCGGTTGACCTGGGGCTTGCCCTCGTCGTCCTGCCATACCACGCGGAAGATGATCTGCCGCTCGGGCTCAGCCAGACGCTCTAAGATCTTGGCTTCCGCCAAATCGGGGCGTTTTTCAAAAACAGGTGCCAGGGATTCAAAAACCTCCTTGACTGCCTGCAAAAATTCCGGTTCACCGGCGCTGCGCTTTTCCACTGCTGCATAGGCCTGTTCTACATAATTCATGGTATCACTCCCTATAATTTAGTGCGTTAATTGGCGATAATCTATATTTATAGTTTTACCATATTTTCCTGCATAGTTCAATGTTTTTCTGGTAAAATCAGCGTTGATTCCCCTGGTTTTTGCATGTTTACAGTCATCAACTTGCAATTTTTCCTGCAAGATGCTTTTCCACATGCATAAAAACAGCCGGCTTGACCGGCTGTTTTTTTACGCTTCTTCATCCACCATGCCAATGGTGTTTTTGTAGTACCTGCAATAGGGGCTGAGGGGGCAGGTGTCGCACTTGGGTTTGCGGGCAGGGCACTGCCTACGCCCTAAAAAGATGAGCCACAAATGGGCGATGCTCCATTTATCTTTAGGGATGTTCTCCATCAGCTGGTATTCCGTTTTCAGCACATCCTTGGCATCTGCAAGGCCGATGCGGTTGCTGACCCGGAATACATGGGTATCCACCGCGATGGCATCCAGCCCAAAGGCGGCGGCGCCTACGACATCGGCGGTCTTGCGGCCCACCCCGGGCAGCTTCTGCATTTCCTCGATATCCCGCGGGACTTCGCCGCCGTAGTTCTCGCACAGCATTTTGCAGCATGCCACGATGTTTTTAGCTTTGTTGGCGTAAAACCCGCAGCTGCGGATGTAGGGCATGACCTCTTCCGGGGTGGCAGCCGCAAATGCAGCAGGATCGGGGAACCGCTCAAACAATGCAGGGGTCACTTTGTTGACCTGTTTATCGGTACACTGGGCCGCTAAGATGGTGGAGATCAGCAGGGTAAAACCATCCTCAAACCGCAGCTCCACCTTGGCATCGGGGTACATCTTGGGCAGCAATGCTAATACAGCATCGATATCTTCACGCTTCATCTGGTAAGCCATGGGATCCCTCTTTTCTTAAGACTGACCCCATTATACTATGGCTGCAGCCCCCTTGGCACCCCCTATTTTGCCCGGGCTTTCACCAGGGTGATCAATTCTGCCATCCTCCCTCGCTGCTCCGGCGTCAGCATGGGGGATACTGCCTTTAAAAAATCATCCATCTGGGCGGGGTCAAAGGTTCCGTCCTCCATCTCTTTTTGGGCAACGCGGAAGAGTTCCTCCTCCATTTCTGCCCGGTTCTTTCCCTTATAGGCATGGTAGGCCGCCATCACTTCGTTTTCGGTATACCCCGGCACATGGCCCATTTGGCCCGTGTTCTTTACACCATCCTTGATACTCCGTGCCATCACTTCACCTCCGTTTTGCCTATCCTATGCAAAGGGTGTAAGAAGGTTGACGGTTTTGCACCAAATCATCCTTTGCCGCATAGGATAGATGGAAGGGAGGCGGTCAAATGGATCCGCGCAGCCGTAACTACCCCATCAACCCATCCAAGGGGGAAGATCCCCCCACTATCCCCAGGGCAGAAGGCAAACAATATGGGGAAGATGGCGTTCACTTTGCAAAAACACAATCTGCTTATGCCCACGACACCGCACATACTGATGCCGCCGATGATCTTTCCATCCGCCTTTCCCGGCTGGAATCCGCCATGGATCGAGTGGAGCAGCACTTAAGCCGCATCCTAAATCAGCTGCCCCAGGATGGGCATCATAACACCTCTGCCCCTCACAGGCAACCCCAGATGGGGGCAACAAACAGCCAGTTAAACACCCTGCTGCCTTTGCTCATGCAGGCCATGGGAAACAGTGTGCCCCAGGGGGATGGGCTTTCGGCCCTTTTACCCATGCTGCTGAATCAACAAAATACCCAGCAGGATGCACAGGGCCTTAACGCCCTGATGCCCCTTTTGATGCAGGCCCTGGGCCGGAATCAATAAAAAAAGGCATACCGCAGTATGCCCTTTTTTCTTATTTCATCTTTTCTTTTACCACTTCAATGGCTTTTTTTAGCTGGGTATCGTTTTCGTCGTTCAGGGTGGAGGGCTTAAGCACCTGTTCCTCATTGAGTTCCACCACATAATCCGGCTCGATGCCCTTACCGTGGATGTTATGCCCATCGGGGGTGTAGTAGGTCGCAATGGTGATCTTTAAGAATCCATCGCTCTTGTTTAAGGGGTACAACCGCTGCACCAGCGCTTTACCAAAGCTGGTCACCCCGACGATCTCCGCTGCATCGTGGTCCTTTAACGCTCCCGCCA
>SVGV01000026.1 GCA_015056185.1 Clostridiales bacterium
GGCCAGGGCCTTCAGAGCCTGTGCGGGGTTGGAGCCGATGCAGATGGATGCAACGTAGATGTAGCCGTAGGTCATAGCGATGGCGCCAAGGTCTTTCTTCTTGGTGCGCTTGCCGCCTGCAGCAAACTTGGCGATGGAGCCGGTGGGGGTAGCCTTGCTGGCCTGGCCGCCGGTGTTGGAATATACCTCGGTATCCATAACCAGAATGTTCACGTCTTCGCCCATGGCCAGTACGTGGTCCAATCCGCCGTAACCGATGTCATATGCCCAGCCGTCGCCGCCGAAGCACCAGATGGACTTCTTGACCAGCTGGTCAGCGTTGTCCAGGATGATCTGGAGGTTTTCAGCGTTCTTCTCGTCAGCCTTGATGGCTTCGGGGAGGAGGGCCTTCAGAGCGTCGGAAGCCTTGCGGCTGCCTTCTGCACAACCCTTCACTTCCATCCAGTTGTTCATGGCTTCAGCCACAGCAGCGTCGCAGCCGTTTTCGATGCACTCTTTCATCAGAGCCATCACATAGCTTTCGCGGGCGCTGGCAGCGATGCGCATACCAAAGCCGTACTCGGCGTTGTCTTCAAACAGGGAGTTACCCCAGGCAGGGCCATGGCCCTTTTCGTTTACAGCATAGGGGCAAGTGGGGGCGCTGCCGCCGTAGATGGAGGAGCAGCCGGTGGCGTTGGCTACGATCATCCGGTCGCCGAACAGCTGGGTGACCAGCTTGACGTAAGGAGTCTCGCCGCAGCCGGCACATGCGCCGGAGAACTCGAAGAGAGGCTGTTCAAACTGGCTGTTCTTCACGGTCAGCTTGTTGTACTCTACATCGGGCTTCTTCAGGGTCATAGCGAAGTTGTACTTCTCAGCCTCAGCAGCCTCGATCTCCTTAGCGGGAACCATAACGAGGGCTTTTTCCTTGGCGGGGCATACGTCAGCACAGTTGCCGCAGCCGGTGCAGTCCAGACTGGACAGCTGCATACGGTACTTGAGGCCGGCGAATTCCTTGCCGATGGCGGGCTTCACTTCGAAACCTTCGGGAGCGTTTGCCAAGTCTTCTTCCTTCACCAGCACGGGGCGGATGCAGGCATGGGGGCAAACGATGGCGCACTGGTTGCACTGGATGCAGCTTGCGATGTTCCACTTGGGCAGCATCACGGCAACGCCGCGCTTCTCATACTGGGTGGTGGCGGTGGGTACTACGCCGTCAGCGGAGAATGCGGAAACGGGCAGCTTGTCGCCTTCCTGAGCCAGGATGGGTTTGACGATGGTGTTGAAGTATTCGTCATCGGTCACGCTGACAGCTACAGCACCTTCGGTGGTGGTGGCCCAGCTTTCGGGGTAGTTGATCTCAACAATGCCTTCTGCGCCGGCGTCGATGGCGGCGTAGTTCATGTTAACGATCTTCTCGCCCTTGCGGCCGTAGGACTTCAGAGCGGCCTGCTTCATGTAAGCGATGGCGTCAGCTTCGGGGATCACGCCTGCGATCTTGAAGAATGCGGACTGCATAACGGTGTTGATGCGGCCGCCCATGCCAACCTTCTGAGCGATGGCAATCGCATCGATGTTATAAAGGCGGATCTTGTTCTTGGCGATGATGTTCTTGGCAGCAGCGGGAAGAGCAGCTTCCATTTCCTCTACGGTGTTGTAGGGGCTGTTCAGAAGGAAGGTGCCGCCTTCTTTGATGTTGCTGACCATGTCATACTTGGTGAGGTAACTGGGGTTGTGGCAAGCCACGAAGTCGGCTACGTCAATGAGGTAGGGGGACTTGATGGGGCTCTTGCCGAAACGCAGGTGGCTTACGGTCAAGCCGCCGGACTTCTTGCTGTCGTAGCTGAAGTAGCCCTGTGCGTACATATCGGTATGGTCGCCGATGATCTTGATGGAGTTCTTGTTGGCGCCAACGGTACCGTCGGAACCCAGACCGTAGAACATGCCGCGGAAGGTGCCTTCGGGAGCAGCGTCAACACGCTCGTCCATGGGCAGGGAGAGACCGGTCACATCGTCTACGATGCCAACGGTGAAGCCGTTGATGGAATCTTCCTTCTCCAGGTTGTTGTATACAGCGTTGACCATGGTGGGGTTGAATTCCTTGCTGCCCAGGCCGTAACGACCGCCGATGACCTTAACATCGGTCTTGCCGGCGTTGTAAAGAACGGTCTGAACATCCTGCAGCAGGGGTTCGCCTGCGGAGCCGGGCTCCTTGGTGCGGTCCAATACAGCAATGCGTTTTACGCTGGCGGGGAGAGCAGCTAAGAAAGCATCAGCAGCGAAGGGACGGAACAAACGTACCTTTACGCAGCCAACCTTGCGGCCCTGTTTTGCCAAATAATCGATGGTTTCTTCAACGGTGTCGCAGCCGCTGCCCATGATGACGATGACGCTTTCCGCATCGGGAGCACCAACGTAATCAAACAGGTTGTACTTACGGCCGGTCAGAGCGCTGACCTTGTCCATCATCTTCTGTACGATGGCGGGGGTGGCGTTGTAGTACTTGTTGGCAGCTTCACGGTTCTGGAAGTAGATGTCGGGGTTCTGGGCGGTACCACGCTCGTGGGGATGTTCGGGGTTCATGGCGCGGGCGCGGAACTCCTTGATGGCATCCATGTTCACGAGGCCTTTGATGTCTTCGTAATCGATGGCTTCGATCTTCTGTACTTCATGAGAGGTACGGAAACCGTCGAAGAAGTGTACAAAGGGAACGCGGGCTTCCAAAGTGGAAAGGTGTGCAACCAGAGCCAGGTCCATAACTTCCTGTACAGAGGCGGATGCCAGCATGGCAAAGCCGGTCTGACGGGCGGACATAACGTCGCTGTGGTCACCAAAGATGGACAGAGCATGAGCAGCCAGAGCGCGGGCGCTTACGTGGAATACGCAAGGCAGCAGCTCGCCGCTGATCTTGTACATGTTGGGGATCATCAGCAGCAGACCCTGAGAAGCGGTGAAGGTGGTGGTGAGGGCACCGGCTACCAAAGAGCCGTGTACTGCGCCTGCAGCGCCGCCTTCGCTCTGCAGCTCGGCGATGTGCATGGGCTGGCCAAAGATGTTGGGTTTGCCCTGGGCGGCCCATTCATCACAAACTTCAGCCATGGGGGAAGAAGGAGTGATGGGGTAGATGGCAGCAACGTCGCTTAAGGCATATGCGATATACCCGGCAGCGGTGTTACCATCGATGGTCATGGTATGTGCCATTGCAAAAACCTCCTTGAAAGTGGTTTAAATTCTCTTGTGAAAATGGTGTCACAATCCTATTTATTATAGGAATGATACGGAGCCTGTGTCAAGGGAATATCCTGCCTTCTTCAAGGAAAACTGCCAAGGATTGGGCTTTTTTGCCCTTATGGGAAATTTATGCTCAATATAGGATGGGTTTATGGTAGAATGTACAAAAGCCGCGGGCGCTGTAAAAAAACAGAAATGCCCCGTCAAAGATTTTGTGAGGATAAAAAATGGACAACAAGAAGTTTCTTTCCCCCTATCTGTGGGACTTGACCCCTTATGTGCCCGGCTACCAGCCCGAAAACACCGAGGGTCTTATTAAGCTCAACACCAACGAAAACCCCTATCCCCCTTCCCCCAAAGCGGTACAGGCCATGCATAACGCCATCGGCGAAAAGTTAAAGCTGTACCCCTCCTTTGATTGCCTGGAGCTGCGCGGCGCCATCGCAAAAGAAGAGGGCCTTAAAACGGAAAACGTGTTTGTGGGCAACGGCAGCGATGAGGTGTTATCCCTCTGCTTCCCCGCTTTTTTCAAGCAGGAAAAGCCCATCGCCTTTTTTGACATCACCTATGCTTTTTATAAGGTGTACTGCAAGTTCTATGAGGTAGACTATGACCTCATCCCCTTAAATGAGGATTTCACCGCCCCCCTTGATGCCTTTAACGGCCAATACGGCGGCGTGCTCATTGCAAACCCCAACGCCCCTACCTCCATCGCAAACTCTTTGGAGGAGATCGAAGCGGTATTAAAGCGCAACCCCGATTGCGTGGTGCTCGTTGATGAAGCCTACCAGATGTTCTGGGGGCAGACGGCCGCCGGGCTCATTGAACGGTACCCCAACCTTTTGGTGGTGCGCACCCTCAGCAAGGGCTATTCTTTAGCCGGTCTGCGGGCGGCCTATGCCCTGGGCCAGCCCCATCTGATCCGGGCGCTCATCAACATGCGGGATAGCTTTAACAGCTACAACCTGGATGCCATCGCCTTAGCCGGCGCCACCGCAGCCATTGAGGACAGCAGCTACGCCAAGGCAAATGCAAAGAAGGTCATGGAGACCCGGGCAACGTTTAGCCGGGGTCTGGAGGAATTGGGCTATACCGTGCTGCCCAGTTCTGCCAACTTTGTGTTTGCCCGCCCGGGGGATGGGGATGCAGAACGCATCTTTCAGGCTTTGGGTGAGCGGAATATCTATGTGCGGTACTTTACGGCAGAGCGCATCAAAGAATGGCTGCGCATCTCCATCGGCACTGCGGAGGAGATGGAGCGGGTGCTCGCCGCTTTAAAAGAGATCGGCTGATGGCGGTATACTCTTTTGCCGATGCCCATGTGCATACGGCCTTTTCCACCGGGGATTGCCAAAGCCCCATGGCCGGCTATCTGCAGCTGTTCAAACAGGGCGAAGTGCCCGGCATCGGCTTTGCAGAGCACTACCACCCCAATTACGAATACCACCCGGAGTTGGCGACGGAGCCCCCCTTTGACCACGCCGGTTACTGCGCCGCTGTGGAGCAGGCCAAGGCTGCGGGGTACCCCGTTTACCGGGGCATCGAGGTCAGCTATGTGCCTGATGCCGATGTAAACGCCCACTGTACAAAAACGCTAAACCATTACCGGTACGATTACACCATCGGCTCGGTCCACTTTTTAAAGGGCACCTCCTTCAGCTTGCCGGATTTTCATCTGGTGGTGCCGGAAAAAGAGCGGCGGCGGGATCTGCTTGCGGGCTACTACACCTGCCTTGACCACGTGGCGGGGGATGACCGCTTTACCGTCTTAGGCCATGCCGATGTATTTAAGCGGGATGTACCTATGGGCCACGAGATGATGGAGCAGTGCAGGGATATCATTCATGACGGCACCGCCCTTGCCGCAAAAACCGCAGCCCAAAGCGGCATCATTGTGGAAGTGAACACATCGGGTCTAAAAAAGCGCCGGGCGGAGATGATGCCCTCAGAGGAGTTTTTGCGCATCTTCCGCCGTTACGGCGGCGAAAACATCTGCTTTAGCAGCGATGCCCACCACCCACATAACGTCTGCGCCGGTTTTGATGCGGCACGGCAGTACGCCCTCAGCCTGGGGTTTACCGCCATCCGCTACCCCTGGCAGCCCAACACAGCGGTGCAGCTGTAGAAAGGAATCCTATGGAACCCTATATCGATACCCATGTCCATACCCATCATTCCGCCTGGGACTGCACCTGCCCCATGGATCGTTACTTGGACCGCATCCGCGAGGGCTTTGTCAGCGCCATCGGCTTTGCGGATCATTACCACCCCTTTATGGAGATCGAGCCGGAGATGGAGGAGCGGCGCAACAGCCCCTTTTTGTTTAACTGCGACCGCTACGCAAAGGACATCCGCGCTGCCAAAGAAGAGGGGCTCAACGTCTACATGGGCCTGGAAGTGACCCATGATTATAATCAGGACATCAACACCCATGCCATGGCGGAACTAAAACGGCAGGATTACGACTACGTCATCGGGTCCATCCACCGGGTGGGGCCCGTGGCCGTGAGCCGTGGGGATTACCAGAAGGATGTGGTGGATGCCGCCCATATGGCAAACGTCATCAACCAGTACTACGATGGCATTCTGGATATTCTGCGGTTTCCCCAGTATACCGTCATTGGGCATATCGATATCTATAAGCGGCCCTTAAAGAAGGACCACCCCCTGGTGGCAAAGAACCTTGGCCTCATCGCTGAGCGGACGGAAGAAGTGGCAAAGGCCGTGGCCCACAGCGGCAAGATCGTGGAGATCAATACCTCTAGCTTTAGTAGGGCCTACGGGGATTTTCTGCCCAACCGGGATTTTCTTTCCCGGTTCATAGCATACGGGGGCGAGCGCGTCTGTTTTGCCAGCGATGCCCATGATGTTGCAAGATTAAACGGAAACTTTGCACAAGCGAGAGAATTTGTGTTATCATTAGGTTTGAAGTATATTTTCTATCCTTGGGAGGGAGGCAAAGCCACCAAACTGTAACGTAAAAAATAAAACCAATGGGTTTTTATATAAAAGTTTCAGAATGCATAAGAAATTGGAGGGGAAATCATATGCATATCGGAAGGGAAACGGACTATGCTCTGCGCATCGTCATGTACCTGGTGGCCAAGGGCCACGGGGTCAAGGTGAGTGCCGGGGAGATCGCAAAAGCGATGTCCGTACCGGAACGGTTTAATCTGAAGATCCTGCGTAAACTTGCACTTTGCGGTATCGTGCGGTCCACCAGGGGCATCTATGGCGGCTTCAGCCTGATGACGCTCCCCCACGAATTGACGCTGCTGCAGGTCATCGAAGCCATTGAGGGCCCCGTGGCCCTGAGCCGCTGCACAGCGGACGATGACTTTTGCGGCATGAGCCCCGCCTTTACGGCTTGCCCCGTAAAAGCAAAACTGCAAGAAGCAAGCGAAACTCTGCGCAACCTGCTTGGTTCCACCACCTTTGCCGAGCTCGATTGCACCACCATCCCTGCGCAGACTCCCCAAGATTAAGCCAAAGGATGTAACAACGGAAACTTACACGCCCAAACAACGGTCTCGCAAATGCGGGGCTTTTGTTTTTTATCAAACAAAAAAAGAGCCTCACAGAGGCTCTTTTTGATACCCTTATTTGTGTTCGTTGTAGAATTCCATGTACATGTCGTACTGTTTGGCGAGCAGCGCGGGGGTGTCCAGCTCAAAGGGGCATTTTGCCGCGCAGGCACCGCAGTGGATGCAATCCTTCACCTTCTGCATCTCTTCATAGAATTCATCGGTCATGTACCGCTGATAGGGGGAACGGGTGCACAGCCAGTAGATGCGGGCTGCCGTGGGGATGTTGATGCCCTGGGGGCAGGGCATGCAGTAGGCGCAGCTGCGGCAGAACTCCCCTGCGAAGGTGGCGCGGTCATCGATGATGGCCTGCTCCATCTTTTCATCCATGGCGGGGGGGTTGGCATCCAGGGCCAGGAATTCCTCAAGCTCCCACATGTGCTGGATGCCGTAAATGGGCACTACGTTTTCATACTGGCGAATAAAGCAGAAGGTGGCAGGCACGTTGCCGCACAGGCCACCAGAAAGGGCCTTCATGGCAATAAAGCCGGTATCCGTCTCTTTGCACAGGTTCACAAGGTCGATCTCCTTCTGGCCGGAAAGATAGCAGAAGGGGAACTGCATGGTGGCATAGGCGCCGCTCCTAACGGCATCCATTGCTAAGTCGATGCGGTGGTTGGTAATGCCGATGTGGCGGATCTTGCCGGCCTTTTGTGCCTCAAGCAGCCCGCCGTAGATGGAATCGGGGTCGTCAACATCGGGCAAAAAGGGGATGTTGTGCAGCTGGTAGAGATCGATGTAATCGGTGTTCAGCATTTTCAGGCTGGTATCCAGGTCTTTTAACATGCCTTCTTTGGTCTTAGCCTGGGTCTTGGTGGAGATAACGATATCGTGGCGGACGTGGCCTAAAGCTTTGGCCAGCTTTTCCTCGCTGTCGGTATAGGCGCGGGCGGTATCAAAATAGTTGATGCCGGCATCGTATGCACGCCGTAAGATGCTGACTGCGGTATCCATATCATCCCGCTGGATGGGCAGGGCGCCAAAGGATGTGCGGGTCACCATTAAATCGGTACGGCCTAAACGCATTTTTTCCATGGTGGTACCTCCTGTAGTTGGTAATTTTATGATAACACAGCCGCCGCTTTGTGACAAACTGCAGTAGAAAAAAGCTCTTTTCAAATACTGATAATGTGATACCATAAAAGCATCACCACAAAAGGAGATGCAAGATGAACGTTCAGATCCCTTATTATAAAAGCAGTATGGAAGCCAGCGTGGCGGATGAACGGATCTTAGGCACCGTTTCCCCCATCCACCAGGGGGAGCGCAGCCTGGATGAACAACGGGCTGCTGTGAAGAATGCTTTGGAAAACCCCATCGAAAGTGAGCGGCTGTGCGAGCTTAGTAAGGGAAAAAACCATGTGCTCATCATCACAAGTGACCACACCCGGCCCATGCCCAGCGCCATCACCATGCCTTTGCTGCTTGAAGAGGTGCGCAGGGGCAACCCCGATGCCGAAGTTAAGATCATCGTGGCAACGGGCTTCCACCGGGATATGACGGAAAGTGAAATGCGCGCCCGCTTTACCGATGAACTCTATGAAAAGGAAGATATCATCGTCCATGACAGCCGCAACGATGCCGGCCTTACCCGTTACGGCACTTTGCCCAGCGGCGGCGAACTGTGGCTCAACAGCCTGGTCAGTTGGGCAGATCTGCTGGTTTCGGAAGGGTTCATCGAGCCCCACTTCTTTGCGGGCTTCTCTGGCGGCCGCAAGAGCGTGCTGCCCGGTATTTCCGGCCAGGCTACGGTGTTTTACAACCACAACTCCCGCTTTTTGGCGGATTCCCACGCCCGTGTGGGCATTTTGGAGGATAACCCCATCCACCGGGATATGGAATATGCTGCCGAGCAGGCGGGCCTTGCTTTCATCTTAAATGTGTGCCTCAATGATAAAAAGCAGATCACCCATGCGGTGGCGGGGCACAGGGTGAAGGCCCACCGGGCGGGGTGCGAATTTGTGCGCAGTCACACCGGCGCAAAGCAGCAGACGGCGGATATCGTCATCACCTCTAACGGCGGCTACCCGCTGGATTTAAACATCTACCAGAGCGTGAAGTGCATGTCCGGCGCCGAGGCCTTTGTAAAAGAGGGCGGCGTCATCATCGCGTGCTGCTCCTGCATCGATGGCCACGGCAGCGAGGGCTTCTACGACCTCTTTCAAAAGCACCACGGCCCCGATGCTGTCATGGCGGCCATTTTGGAAAAAGCCCCCGAGGACACCATGGCCGACCAATGGCAGGCTCAGGTGCTGGCCCGGGTGATGCAGAAGGCAACCATCATTTTGGTGACGGACTTGTGCGAGCAGGCTTTGGTGGAAGAATTCGGCTTAAAATATGCCGCCAACCTTAGCGATGCCATCGCTTTGGCAGAGGAGATCGCAGGGAAAGATGCCGGTATTTTGCTCATGCCCAACGGCGTGGAGATCATCCCGGTGTAATGTTTTAAAAGAGCCGCAAACGCGGCTCTTTTTTGCTATACGGTTGTGGTACAATAAGTAAAAAGGCTGCTGCCCACGGTGCGGGCATTAGGAGGAACCATGGAGGCAAGGTATCAGCGGAACATCGGGGCCATTACAGAGAAGGAGCAAGAGGCTCTAAACAACGCCACCGTACTCATTGCCGGCTGCGGCGGGCTGGGTGGATACATCATCGAGCTTTTGGCCCGTGCAGGGGTGGGGCATTTGGTGCTGTACGATGGCGACGTGTTTGAGGAAAGTAACCTGAACCGCCAGCTCTATGCCACCGGGGACACCTTGGGGCAGCCCAAAGCTTCAGCCGCCAAAGCGCGGATTTTAGCCGTAAACCCCAACACCCGCATCACCGCTGTGGATGAACGGCTGACGGAGGAGAACATCCACGGTGCCCTTAAGGGGTGCACCTTAGCGGTGGATGCACTGGATAACGTTGCGACCCGCTTGCTGTTGGAAGATGCCTGTGAAGCGCTTAACATCCCCTATGTGTTTGGGGGCGTCAACGGGTGGTTTGGCAGCGTATGCGCCGTGGCCCCGGGTACCCGGGTGGTGCGGCGGCTCTACGGCGGCCAACAAGCAGAGCAAACAAGCAAATCCGCATTGGGCCCGGCGGTAGCGGCCACCGCGGCGCTGGAGGCAGCCACCGCCATCCGCCTGCTGCTGGGGGAACCCCCCGACGGCCGCATGCTGCTGATGGATTGCAAAAAAGGCACTTTTGATGCAATTTCCCTCTTTGAGGGAGAAAAGGATGGATAAATTTTCTTTATCCATTCTCTTTTTGTAGATTTTGTAGTATGATACTACTAAAGAATCATGGAATGGTTCCATGCAGCAGATCCGAGTTTTGCCATAGGGGCAGAACCAATGGGTATTAACCGCCATAGAATTAATGCCTCCCACTTTGGAAAGGATTCTGTATCGCTCCTGGGCGTACTGTATCCTATTAGGGGAGGCTTTTCCTTTCCTACGGGGTGGGATGCATTCCACAAAATATGATTTGGGAGGTTTATGATGAACGGTTACATGGGCAAACTCCTGTTTGTTGACTTGACGGAAGGCAAACTGTGGGAAGAAGAACTGACGGAAGAAATGGCCAAAGATTTTGTTGGCGGCTACGGCTTGGGTGCAAAAATCCTGTTTGAACGGATGAAACCCGGCGTGGATCCTTTGGGCCCCGATAACATCTTGGGTTTGGTTACCGGCCCCGCCACCGGCACCGGCGCCTTCTTTGGCGGCCGTTACATGGCAGTGTGCAAATCCCCCGTTACCGGCGGTTGGAACGATGCCAACTCTGGCGGGTACTTCGGCCCCGAACTGCGCAAGGCCGGTTTTGATGGCGTGTTCTTCCTGGGCGCCAGCGAAAAACCCGTCTATCTGTGGATCAACGATGGTGAATACGAACTGCGCGATGCCTCCGAGCTGTGGGGCCTCGATGTAAAAGAAACCTGGGAGAAGCTGAAAGAGCTGACCGGGCAGGAGAAAGTCCGCGCTGCGGTCATCGGCCCCGCCGGCGAAAACCTGTCTCTCTTTGCTGCTGTCATGAACGACGGCCACCGTGCTGCCGGCCGCGGCGGCGCAGGCGCTGTTATGGGCTCCAAAAAGCTGAAGGCCGTTGCTTGCTATGGCACCCAGAAGGTGGAGGTTGGCGATCGCGCCGCCTTGAATGCGGTAAACAAGTTCATCATTGACCGCATGAGAGACCCCGAGTGCCCCACCCACACCACCTCCAGAGGTTTTGCTGCTGCCGGCACCAACTTTGGTACCACCGCATCCGCTATGTCCGGTGACTCTCCCGTTATGAACTGGGCCGGCAACAGCCCCGAGCATTTCCCCGAGGAAATGGCCCATGCCTTTGACCCCGAGCGGTTTGAAGACAAGTACAACACCGGCGCTTACGGCTGTGCCTTCTGCCCCCTGCGCTGCGGTGCCAGCTACAAGATTGAAGACGGCCGTTGGCCTTTGGAAGAGACCGAGCGCCCCGAGTACGAAACCATGAGTGCCTTTGGCAGCAACTGCCTGTGCACCGATATCGAAGCCATCTGCAAATGCAACGAGATCTGCAACCGCGGCGGCTTTGATACCATCACCGCCGGCAGCGTTATGGCATGGGTTATGGAGTGCTACGAAAAGGGCATCCTCACCAAAGAGGATCTGGACGGCATCGAAGCTCCCTGGGGCGACGGTGCAGCCATGGTTGCCCTGATGGAAAAGATGATGGCCGACGAAGGCTGCGGCAAAAAGCTGAAGCTGGGCCAGGTTGGCGCTGCCGATGCCTTTGGCAAGGGCCACGAGTGCTTGGCAGTTGCCGGCGGCATTGAGCCCGGTATGCACGATGCCCGTCTGCCCGGCAAGTTCGCCCTCATCCGCGCCTTCCAGTATGACCCCACCCCCGGCCGCCACGTAAAGGGCCGCGGCTTCTACGACAACGTAAACTTTGACGAAGAAGCCGGCAAGGCTGACGTAGCCGGTGCCGCCAATACCGATATGACCAACAGCGCAGGTCTGTGCTCCTTCATCAACCTGTCCGCTCCCGGCTTCTCCCTGCCGGATATGCTCGGCGCCATTTGGGGCCGTCCCTACACCCGGGAAGACCTCATTAAGGATGGCACCCGCATCTTCATGGTTCGCCATGCCTTTGGTCTGCGGGAAGGCCGCCTTCGCGATAAGGCCTACATCTCCCCCCGCTTGAAGGGCGAGCCCGCCATCACCGCCGGCGGCAACAAGGATGTTGTGCTGAACAACGAGGCCATGGGCGATGCCTTCTTCAAGGCACTGGGTTGCGACGTTGCAACCGGTATTCCCAGCCGTGAGGCTCTGGAAGCCTTGGGCGGCCTGGATGCCGTAATCGATTGCTTCTACGGTAAATAAGATGAACGAGGTAACCTTCATTTACTTTGGCTATACCAGGGTAGACTTCCCTAAAACAGCCGAACTGCTCCCCAACGAGACGCTGGATGAACTGATCCACCGGGTGGTGCGCTCCTTAGGGGTGGACCCGGCCATGTTCTTGGGGGAGAATCTGGTGATGAAGGCCGGGGTACGGATGGAACCCGGTATGGAAGTTTTGCCGGGGGATCGCATCCACATCTTCCCCACCAATACTTTGGGCTAATGGCATTGCCAAGAAAATAAAAAAGAGCCGCTTTGCGGCTCTTTTTTTCGCCCCATTTCTCCTTCTGAACGGCCATTGCCTACTAGGTGAATATGGTATAGAATAAATACAGTTAGAAAGGGACCTTCGGGTCCCTTTGATATCACTTTAAGGGGGAACCATTATGAAAAAATGCGTTATTTTAGATGCCGATACCGTCAACCCCGGGGATTTAAGCTGGGATGAGCTGAGCGCCATTACCGACCTGCGCGTTTTTAATGTGTACCCCAGCACCTCGCTGGATGAAGTCCTCGAGTGCATCGGCGATGCCGAACTGGTGCTGTTAAACAAGATCCCCGTGAACGAGGCCTTTTTGGAGCGTCTGCCCAAGTTAGAGTACATCGGCGTGCTGGCCACGGGCTATAACGTGGTGGATACCGCCGCCTGCAAAAAAAGAGGGGTCACTGTGACCAACATCCCTGCCTATTCCACCCAAAGCGTCGCCCAGATGGCGGTGGCACTGCTGCTGGAACTGGCACTGCACGTGGGGGATCACAGCAACAGCGTCCATCATGGCGACTGGGCCAACAGCAAGAGCTTTACCTATTGGAAGTACCCCTTGTTTGAGCTTGCAAACAAGCGCATCGGCATTTACGGCTTTGGCCGCACCGGCCGTGCCACCGCCCAGGCCATGGCCGGCCTTGGGCTGGAAGTGGTGGTCGCCGATGCCCATGTAAAGAATAAAGAGGTGCCTTACCCCATCGTCAGCATGGATGAATTCTTCTCCTCCTGCGATGTATTAAGCTTCCACTGCCCCCTTACCCCCGAGACCACCGGCCTTGTGGATGCCAAAGCCATCGAACAGATGAAGGATGGCGTTATTATCATCAACACCAGCCGGGGCCCTGTTTTAAATGAGGCGGATGTGGCTGCAGCCCTAAAGAGCGGCAAGATCGCCGCCTGCGGGGTGGACGTGCTTTCCACCGAGCCTCCCAAACATGATAACCCAATGCTGAGCGCCCCCAACACCGTCATCACCCCCCACATCGCCTGGGCACCCATCGAGGCCAGAAAACGGCTCATCGATATTACGGTAAACAACGTAAAGGCCTATTTACAGGGCGAAGCCATTCATGTAGTCAACCCATAAAATTGGGGCTCTGCCCCTTAGGAGAAGTTCAGTAACATGTCCCGCATTTCTGAGTTTTACGGTTTTCAGGATAAAACCTTTTATAGAAGCGTCTTTAAAGTCTGTTTGCCCATAGCGGTGCAGCAGACCATCAACTTTACTTTGCAGCTGGTGGATAACATCATGGTGGGATCTTTGGGGGATACCACCATCGCCGCGGTGGCCCTTGCCAACCAGGTATCCTTTGTGATCATGATCTTAAACATGGGCCTGTGCGCCGCCGGTACCGCCTTTGCAAGCCAGCACTGGGGCCGGGGGGATGTACCCAGCATCCGCCGCACTCTTGGATTGGTGCTGGAGGGCACCGGCGTTATGGGCATTCTGTTTTTTGCCTTGAGCCAACTGGTGCCGGAGTTCTTATTAAGCATTTTTTCTTCCGATGCCGCTGTCATTGCAGAGGGCACCATCTATTTAAAGGCAGTTGGTTATACCTTTTTGCTGCAGCCCATTATTTTAAGCGTGGGCAGCATTTTAAGAAGCATGGAGGAACTGAAGATCCCCACCGTTACCACGGTGCTGGGCGTTGCCACCAACTGCGTGTTCAACTATCTGATGATCTTCGGTAAGCTGGGCTTCCCCGTGATGGGGGTAGCCGGTGCCGCCTACGCAACTAACATCGCAAACATTGTCAACTGCACGGTGCTTCTGCTGTGGACCTATAAAAAGAAAGTGCCTTTGGTAACGGACCACAGCCCCCTGTTCCGGGGGATGCCAGGCTATCCCGTACGGTTTTTAAAGCGCGCCATCCCCATTTTAGGCAACGAAGCCTTGTGGGCCGGGGCACAGACGGTGCTGGTGCTCATCTACGCCCGCCTTGGTACCCAGATGTCCGCCGCTATGGGCATCTTTAATGTGCTGGAGCGCATTGCTCTGCTGTTCTTTATGGCCCTGAGCAACGGCTGTGTGGTCATTGTAGGCAAGGAGCTGGGTCAGGAGCATTTAAACACCGCCTTTACTTATGCCACCCGTTTACGGCGCCTTGCCATCTCGGCGGCGTTTATCATGGGGCCCCTTGTCAACATCATCGGCCCTATGATACTATCGCTGTATAACGCAAGTGAGCTTGCCAAGTACATTGTGGTGTGCAATCTGTTTACCCTTGCCATCAAGCTGCCCTTTGAGGCCCATAACTTTATGATGGCCGTGGGCGTGCTGCGCGCCGGGGGCGATACCCGTTTTGCTTTTGTAATGGATTCCGGCGCACACTGGGTTTTAAACGTGCCCTTCCTGCTGCTGGGTGCCTTCATCATCCAGGCGCCGCTCCAGTGGGTGTTTGCCTTTACTTTGCCTGCGGACCTCATCAAAATGTATTTGGGCTGGCGCAGGTTCTATTCCCGCAAGTGGATCAACGTTTTGAGGTGACGACATGAATTTTGAGTATGATGTGGTAGGTAAGATCGGATCCATGGCCCTTATCCGCAAGGAAGACCATGACATCGATTACAACATCTTTTCCCGCATCGGGGCGGAGTTAAAGCCCGGCATGATCTGGGTCACCAGCGGCGCTACCGAGATCGGCCGGCTGGATTACATGAAGCGCACCGGCAAAGAATTAAGCGGGGATATGGACGAAATCAAAACCGATTACGCCGCCCAGGGGCAATCCATCTTGATGGAAAACTACCGCAGGTTCATCCGGCCGGAATACTCCGTCCGCCAGGTACTGGTGGAGCACCAGCATTTTAACGATGCCGATAAGCGCGCCCACATCAAGGGCCTGCTGCTCCGGGCGAAAGATCAAAACGCCATCCCCATCGTCAACTACAACGACCCCGTCTCCTTTACGGAAAACCGCAAGATGGAGATCGCCTCCATTGCCCACCGCACCACCGGCCGCCCGGTAGAGTGCATCGATAACGATGAGACCGCTGCCGTCATCGCTGTTACCGTAAAAGCACGGGTGCTGGTCATCTTATCCGGCGTGGAGGGCATCTATGCTGACCCCAGCGACCCTTCTACCCTGGTGCGTGAAGTGACGGCTAAGGACCCCGAAAGCCTCATCCGCAAGATCACCGAATTGCAGAAGAGCTGCTTTGGCGCAAGCCGGGCGGGGGCCAACGGCGCAGGGGCTAAGCTGGAGTTCATCAAAGAGCCCGCATCCCTTGGAACCACCGTTATCATCGGCAACCCCCGGTACCATTTAAAGGACCTCATTGCAAACAACGTGCCCTGCACCCGCATCGGTCTTTATTAAAAGAAAAAAGCGTACACAGCTGTGTACGCTTTTTGTTATTAGTGGTGCAGAAGAGGCGCCAGCGTCATATGCCCAAAGATGAGGGCGGCGACTTCCTCCAGAATGAGGCTGATAATGACGATAGCAGTGGCCTTGTATTTGTTGTGCAGCATGTGGTCCATAGCCTCCCAGAAGGTGACGATATGGGCCAGGTTTACAAAGATGAACAGCACCAGCCACCAGCTGTCATGGAAAAAGGAGCGGGCAGCAGCCAGGAGGTAGCCGAATACGATGAACTCCAGCATCTCGATGAGCACGATGACCCCCTTAATGATGGGGCTTCTTGTGATAGTAGGCATCTTAGTGTTCCTCCTCTATTTGTAAGTATGGCGCAAACATTTGCCTGTATACAACATCCCGGTAGCCGAGGCGCTCATAAAGCGCAGCGGCACGGGGATTATCAGGTGCGACTTCCAAGCGGTAGCCTTTTACACCAAACTCCTCTTTTACAAAGCGGAAAAAAGCGGTGCCAAGGCCTTGGCCCCGGTAGGCAGGGCGGATGTACAGTTCTTCCACCCATAAAAGCAGGCCGGCCCGCTCGGTGGAGTAGGAAAAGCTCACCATGGCATAGCCCATGGCTGTTTTTTCATCGGCAAACAAATACCCTTTTAAAAAGGGACTTTCACTGATTGCTGTTTGAAAATTCTGCTCTAAATAGCTTTGCGGTATGGGGTGAAGGATGGCGGGGGAATCCATGAATTCCATGGCCATGGCCAAATAGTTCTCCCGGTCTTCAGCGGTAAAGGGACGAATCATAGCTGCTCCTTGGTTTTTTAACACGAGTGCCATTATATCACTTTTTTTACAAGATACCAGCAGGAGTTTTTGATATAATAATGAAAAATCAAATTTTGATCGATCGGGAAGCAGTTTGCCCCAAGGAGGAATGAACATGAGATTCGGCGGACCGGTTTTTGTAACGGAGCACGACCCTGAGGCCTTTGCTTTGGCCCATGTGCAAAAAGGCTACAAGGCGGCATATTACCCCAAACACTTAAAGCCCGGCCAAAGCGGGGAGATCAATGCCTATAAAGAGGCCCTTAGAAAAGAGGATATCTTAATTGCCGAGGTGGGTGCCTGGCGCAATCCTTTGGCTTTGGAGCCCGAAGCTGCCAAATTCGGCAAAGAGTATTTTATTGAAAAGCTGGCCCTGGCCGATGAGCTGGGCGCACGGTGCTGTGTGGGCATCGTGGGGACCTGGGCGGAGGAAAACTGGTATGCCCCCAGTGAAAAGAACTTTAAAGAGGATTTCTTTGATTACGCGGTGGAGGTCCACCGGAGCATCATCGATGCGGTAAAGCCGAAGCATACTAAGATGACCTATGAATTGATGCCCTTTGGCTTTTTGGATTCCGCCGAGGAATACCTGCGATTTTTAAAAGCCCTGGACCGCAAAGAAGCGGGCGTGCATCTGGATCTGACCAACATGATCACCTGCCCCAGGCAGCTATTTGGCCACAGGGAGTTTTTGACGGGCCAGATGGATCTGCTGGGCGATGCCATCCTTTCCATCCACATTAAGGATATGCGCCTGCTGCCCGACCCCCTTTCTGTGATGCTGGAGGAGGTACCCATGGGCAAAGGCGTGATGGATTACACCTACCTTGCCCGGTATATGAACCGTTTGCCCCGGGATACCACCGTCATGCTGGAGCATCTGCCCGATGAAGAGACTTACGATGCCGCCGCGGCCGCCTTCCGCAAGCAGGCCCTGGCTGCGGGCATCCAATTGTAGGAGGATAACATCATGCGTGTAATGATCACCGGTGCTGCCAGGGGCCTTGGCCTTTGCATGGTAAAAGAGGGACTTTCTCGTGGGCACTTCATCGTGGCCGCCGTGCGGGAGCTTTCCTCTGGGGCGTTTCGCACCCCTGTTGAAGAGGAAACCCACAACGAAATGCTGGAGATCTTAAATATGGATGTGGCCATGCCCTTTTCCATCCACCGTGCGGCGGCTCAGCTGAGCGCAAGTCTGGAGGGCTTGGAGGCCATCGTCAACAATGCGGCCGTCCTGCTGGGTCGGGAGGCTACTTTGGAGGATGTGGACATCCGTGCCATTATGCAGAGCATGGAGGTCAACTGCTATGGGCCCATCCGGGTGACCCAGGCCTTTTTGCCGCTGCTCAAGCAGGGCAAGGGGCAAAAGTATGTGCTGAACATCTCCTCTGAATCCGGCTCCTATACCGATACCCGTGCCGATGATTACCCCTACTGCATCAGCAAGGGCGCCCTTAACATGGCATCGGAAAAAATGCGTCAGAACCTCGCACCCCATGGCATCGGCGTTATGGCGGTGCATCCCGGCTGGATGTGCACCGATATGGGCGGCCCCCGGGGCAAAAATAAGCCCGAGGATGTGGCCGTCCGTCTGTGGGATATGCTGGAGGGCAAGTGCAAGGTGGATGCCATCCCCGCCATTGTGGATGCATTCGGTCAGCCTTTGCCCCTGTAAGCCGATTGTGCTCCGGCAGTGAAAGTGGTAAAATAAAAAAAACAGGAGGTGGCTGTTATGCCCTTTATCAATGTGAAGATGTACCCCGGCCGCAGCGAAGAAAAGCGCCGCAAGCTGGCCCTGGCCCTTGGCGACACCGCCATGGAGGTGCTGGGCACCCGTGCTGAGGCTTTTGTCATCGCGGTGGAAGAAGTGGCCAAAGAGGATTGGCACGACAAAGTCAGCGTGCCCGAAGTGGACGGTAACCCCAATGTGATCGTCAAAAACAAACCCCGTGAGGAATGGTAACAAAAAGCCCTGCACCCGCTGCAGGGCTTTTTGATAACCCTCCGGGGGCTTAGGAACTTTTTGAACATTAGGGGAACCTTTTTAAAAAAAGTTTCCCCTAAAACCCCTTCAAAAACTTTTGTGTCTGCACCGTGCACTCCGTGCCCGGTGCTTTTTGTTTTGCCGTTGGATGAATCGCCGGTAATACCACAGCCCTTTTACCGCGGCGTGGCACCGGCCACCGGCCGGTCATTCTGAGGAACGCAGTGACGAAGAATCTTAAAATATAACGATGTTGCGGGGTTGTCACTTGTTATTCTAATCTACATCCATGCGCTGCCATGGGGCACCAACTCTGCTTTTGTTCTGTCGTTGCCAATGGGTTTGGCCAATTCCACTGTAGGGAGTCCGGGGGAGATGGCCTGTGAGCAATGGTATTTTGTAAAAATACCTTGCGAACGATTGGCCATTTCTACCGGGCAGTCAGAGCCAGCGTGACGCTGGACCCCTGTCGCGGGCAAATGTAGGATTATATACCGGCAATGTCCCAGCGGTAAAAGGGTAAGGGGGAGTGCTGAGGGCGCTGAAGCCGAGCGCTGCCAGTGGCAGAGGAAGCGAGGCGAAAGCGCAGCAGCGTGCCCCTTTGGGTATAAGGAAAGGAGGGTGCGCAGCAGCCGACTATTCCGAACTGTGGGGCGGAGCCCTTAGGGGAGAGATTATGCCGCGGCTGATACCGCTGGAATCAAAGTATGTATTACCGCGTATACTCGCCTGCGGCATGCCGGCGGGGCTCCCCGCCCCCTGGTCCCCTCATGCAGGTAAGCCTGAATATGTCGTTGCCTTTTCCTTATGAGATGTTCGCACGAAAATAAAAAAACAAACCCCGCAAAAATCTTTACGGGGTCGTTGTACATTATTCTAATATGCACCCTATGCGCTGCGCACAGGGAAGCGGGCTCAGCCTGCCGGCGACTTGCCGCCGCTGCGCACAGGGGTGCAGGCTCAGCCTGCCAGCAGTTTTTCTGCTAAGGCAACAAGCTCCATGGGGGAATCGATGCGGTAATCGTAGCCATCTACCTCGCCAAAGCCGTAGCTGGCATACACAAAGGGGATGCCGGCCACTTCAGCGCCCTCTTTATCGCCCATGGTATCGCCCACATAGATGGCGTTTTTGAGGCCGTTGCGCTCCATCACCATTTTGATGTTCTCACCCTTGGGCAAGTTGGTATCCTCATAACAGGCGTGGTCCGTAAAGTAATGGCCCGTGCCGTTGCCCATGAAGAAGGATTCGATATACCCCTTCTGGCAGTTGCTGACGATGAACAGGGGGATCTTTTTAGAGAGGGCTTCGGCCATCTCCTCCATGCCCTCAAACAGCACACCGCCGTGCTCCGCTAAAAAGATGTTTTCCGCCTTGTAGCATTCATCGATGATGGCCTCCCGCCGCTCCGGAGCCAAATATGGGATGAGCTTTTCGGCAATTTTAGGGGTGGTCAGCCCCATGATGCTCTGCAGATCCTCCAGGGTAAAGCGGTGGGTCACGTCATCATGGTGGGTCAATACTTCGTTCCAGCAGTCGATGACGGTGGTGGTGGCATCCCACAACGTTCCGTCAAGGTCAAAAATAATGCTGTCGATCATGGCTTTCTCCTATTCTCAGCTTAGCCCTGGTAAAGGGAATAAAGCTTTTCATTCTCGATGATGTCCGGCCGGCCTAAGCGGCTGAACATGGTAGTAAAGGCATCGGTGGCATTTTTGATGATGGCGCTTTCATCCGCCTGAGTCAGCTTGCGGTCCTCCATCATGATGATGCCGTCCACGATGGTATGGGTCACATCCTGGCCCATGGCGTGGAAGACCAGGCGCTGCAGGGGCATGACGCCGTAGGGGGCAAGGTGGGGCTGCATCATATCCACCGCGATGATGTCCGCCTTTTTGCCAACTTCCAAAGAGCCTACCAGGTGGTCCATGCCAAGAGCCTTTGCAGGCTCAATGGTCACAAGCTCCAGGGCTTTGCCGGCGCTTAACAGCTTTTGATCCCGCTCCATAAACCGCTGCAGCAGGAGGAAGTTTTTCATATCCCGCCATAAGTCGAAGCTGCGGTCGGGGGCGGTGCCATCGGTGATGACGGCAAGGTTGATGCCCATCTTCAGCATTTGATACCCGGGGCAATGGCCCTTGATGTGGCCGTTGGTGGTGGGCCCGTGGAACACATAGGTGCCGGTATCCCGTAAGATCTCCAGTTCCCGATGGCTGTAGCCGGTGCTGTGGGTCAGAGACATGCGGGGGGAGAGGACCTCGGGGGTGGTATCAAACAAAAACTGTACATCGCCGCCGTAGGCATGGGTGTGCAATGGCACATCGTACTCCCGGCTTAAGCGGTACATGGTTTTGTTGTGGGTGATGTTGTCCTCGGCGCTTTGATCAGGCCGGAAGCCCATCTTGCCGGGGGCCACGATGCAGGTGGCGCGCTCAAACTTGCCGGTGTAGGCTTTTAAAGCGGCCTCGGTGGTTTTTAAGGCGATGTCGGGGGCCACGTCATAGTGATCCACGCTGCCGTCTTTGTGGAACAGCCGTGCCTTTTTGGGCCAGGGGCCGTTGGCGCTGCCGATGCCGGAAAGCTGGCGGATGCCCACATCGCTGCCGGCCTTTAAGCTGGCGCCCACGGGCTCGATGATGTCGATGCGGGGGGTGCTGCCCACCATGCTCACAGCGGTGGTGGTGCCGAATTTCAACCGCTCGGCTGCGGCAAGGGCGCCCTCTGCATACCAGAACTCTTCATCAGTGGCGGAATAATACACCGTTTCCGCAAGGATGTCCCATTCGTCATCCAGATGCTCGCCCAGGGTTTTTAATAGGCAGTGGCCGGCATGGCCGTGGCCATCCACCAAACCGGGCAGCACTGCGTGGCCCGTAAGATCCAGCACCCGTTTGCTTTCGGGCAGGGGGTCAGGCAGTTGCTCCATGGGGCCGATGGCGCTGATGGTGTCGCCGGTGACGGCAACAAAGCCGTTTGCGTACTGGGTATGCTTTGCATCCACCGTGATGACGGCAGCGTTGATCAAAAGAAGATCATACACAAGGAACACTCCTTAACATAAGATGCTTTTATTATACCGTAGCTTCATGAAAAAGAATATGGCAGAAGTAAAAAAGAATTTTGCTTAACCTATTGACAGAATCAAATTCCTGTTATAAACTATCTGAGCATTACAAGTACCCGTAGCTCAGCCGGATAGAGTGTTTGACTACGAATCAAAAGGTCGCGGGTTCGAATCCCTCCGGGTACGCCATAAAAAAACGGCCGCACGTTTGTGCGGCTGTTTTTTTATGCATGACGATTATAGAGGAGGGATTCGAACGGGTTCGACGGCGAAGCCGGCAAAACATGCCGGTGGCATGTTTTGAGAACCCTGGCGTGATAGTCGCCGCAGGCGACGGAGCGAATCCCTCCGGGTACGCCAAACAAAAGAACCACACATTGGTGTGGTTCTTTTGTTTTATGTATCAAGAAGATGAGAAGTCAGCGAGCGCAGCGAGCGAGGAGCAGGTGCAGCGGCGCAGCCGCAAACTGCCGCCGCAGGCGGCCATCCCGTAGGGTACGCCAAACAAAAGAACCACACATTGGTGTGGTTCTTTTGTTTTATGTATCAAGAAGATGAGAAGTCAGCGAGCGTAGCGAGCGGGGAGCAGGTGCAGCGGCGCAGCCGCAAACTGCCGCCGCAGGCGGCCATCCCGTAGGGTACGCCGCAGACGGTGTCTGCACCCACGCCGCGGACAACTGGCAGTGCTGGTATGTGCGCTGAAACCCGCGGTAATGGGGTGAGTTCTCAGCCATTTGCAACATAGCAGGCAGTGCCTGCATCCACGCCGCGGACAACTGGCGTGCTGGTATGTGCGCTGAAACCCGCGGTAATGGGGTGAGTTCTCAGCCATTTGCAACATAGCAGGCAGTGCCTGCATCCACGCCGCGGACAACTGGCGTGCTGGTATGTGCGCTGAAACCCGCGGTAATGGGGTGAGTTCTCAGCCATTTGCAACATAGCAGGCAGTGCCTGCATCCACGCCGCGGACAACTGGCGTGCTGGTATG
>SVGV01000027.1 GCA_015056185.1 Clostridiales bacterium
AGTAACAAAAAGGAGGCGGTAGTATGAAACAAAAGACCTTATTTTGCCTGTTGTGTGTGATTCTGCTGCTTCTTTGCGGGTGCGGCGGGGGCAAAACGGCCCTTTTGAGGGAGGATCTCACGGCGGAGCAGCAGGCCGAATATGACCGCTTTTACAAGATCGATGACCTTATCGCCGATCCGTTTCAGGATTTCGATGCCAAGGTCAAGTGGATCGCGGGGATCTATGATGAGGAGCAGGATATACTGGCGGTACAGATCAGCGTGGAACTGTACCCCAAATGGCAGGGCAAGTTTAAGATGCCCATGATGGAAATACTGGCTCCGGCGAATTTGAGGGGCAGCATCAGCACATATGGCGGCGGCGAGCCCTGGTTCAGCGATGCTTACACCATCCATGCTGACAAGGTGAGCATGGATGAGCTGACAGAGCTAAATGAGCCCACAGCCGTGGGCACCGTTGGCATCTTCAGCTTTTTACAGGTGAAGGAACAGGGATATGCCCCCATGGAGCTGATGGAACAGCTGAGGGATGTATTTGTGTACTTGCACCATGGCGGCAAAGAAAACGAGCAGGCGGCACTGCGCTACGAAGGGGAGCTTTATTATAAAGAAGGCACCTTTGATGCAGCATCGGTGGAGAGCTTTGTCAAGCAGCTGCCGGAGATGATCGACGACTGGAGTTAAGCACAGCAATATAAAAGGCGGCGCTGCCGCCTTTTTTGTTTTGGTATAAACCCATGGCAAATGTCCATAATAGCCATACAAAACGATGTTTGGAGGCTAACTATGATGTCACGGGACTTGGGGATCGATTTAGGGACGGCAAACACCCTTGTGTATGTAAGGGGCAAAGGGATCGTACTGCGGGAGCCCAGCGTGGTTGCAGTGCGGGGCAGCAGCGGCGCCATCTTAGCGGTGGGGCAGGAGGCTAAGGAGATGATCGGCAGGACGCCGGGCAACATTGTGGCGGTGCGGCCGCTTAGGGATGGCGTCATCGCGGATTTTGCCATGACGGAGACCATGCTCCGCTACTTCATCCAAAAGGCGGCGGGGAGGGGCCATGGGCTATTAAACCCCCGCATCGTCATCTGTGTGCCCTGCGGCATCACCGAGGTGGAAAAGCGGGCCGTACAGGAGGCCGCCCGCAGCGCCGGCGCCAAGGAGACCTATTTGCTGGAGGAGCCCATGGCCGCCGCCATCGGTGCGGGGCTGCCCATTGAGGAGGCCAAGGGCTGTATGATCGTGGATATCGGCGGGGGCACCACCGAGGTGGCGGTGATCTCCCTTGGGGGCATCGTCAGCAGCCGCAGCGTGCGGGTGGGGGGCAACCACATGGATGACGCCATCGTCAGCTATATTAAGCAGGAATACAACATGATGATCGGTGAGCGCACCGCTGAGGAGGTGAAGATCCGCATCGGTTCGGTGTTCCGCGGGGAGATCGACGAAAGCATGGACATCCGCGGGCGGGATCTTGTAAACGGGCTGCCCTGTACCGCAACGATTACCAGCGAGGAGATCGCCTCAGCCCTTAAGGAGAGCGCCCTTGCCATCGTGGGGGCCATCCGCCACACGTTGGAGCGCACCCCGCCCGAGCTTGCGGGGGATATCATCCACAGCGGCATCGTATTAAGCGGGGGCAGCGCGGCTTTACGGGGCCTTGATAAGCTCATTGCCCTTCATACCGGCATGAAGGTGTGTGTGGCGGAGGACCCCCTCACCTGTGTGACCCACGGGGCGGGGGCGGCGCTGGAGCAGCTGACTGCGCCCGGCCGCAGGATGGGGCGGATCAGGCGAAAATAACCTGAACTTTCCCTACGGGCGCCGCCCAGGTGGCACGGCGGGGGAATCTATGGTATAATATCGGGAATATAACGGGATTCCCGATATTTTTTATGGAGCGGATCATGGGTTACAGAAACAAGCCTCTTATCATCGTTATCGCTATTGCCGTGCTGCTTGTGGGGCTCATGGTATTCTTCCCCGGGAGCGGCAAGCTGGATGGCCCCGGCGGCATCGTGGGCAACCTGGTTTCCGGCGCGACGGGTGTGTTTGAGGGCATCGGCAGCTTTTTTGGCAACCTCTTTTCTGCGGTGTTCCACCCCAATGCCTTAAACGAGGAAAACGCCGCTTTAAAAGAGCAGATCGCTATTTATGAATTCCGCATCAACGGCATGAGCGAACTGGAAAAGGAAAACGAACGGTTAAAAGAGATGCTTGGGTATATTGAACAAGCCCCGGAGTACGATTACATCATCGGCCGGGTCATCATGAAGGACCCGGGCTATTGGTTTGATGTGTTTGATATCAACATCGGGCGCAACCAGGGGGTGGAAGAGGGCGATGCCGTCATCACGCCCCAGGGCCTGTGCGGGCGGGTGCTATCCGCCGGGGGCAACTACAGCACCGTGGTGGCCATCATCGACAGCCGGGTCAGCGTCAGCGCCGTGGTGGAGCGCACCAGGGATAACGGCATCGTAAAAGGCGGCATGCAGCTGAGCGATGAAAGCGGCCTGTGCTCCATGAGCTTTTTGCCCTTGGATGCCGATCTGCAGGTGGGTGACCGTGTGGTGACCAACGGCCTTGGGGGCATCTTTCCCAAGGGGCTGTTTGTGGGCGTCATCAAAGAGGTGAGCGCCGGGAGCGAAAAACAGGTGATCATCGAACCGGCGGTGGATTTTTTGCACATCGAAGAAGTGATGGTGGTAAAGGAAAAGACCGGCGAAACGGGGGCGGCTAACTGATGAAGGTGCTCATCTGCGGGTTTTTGACCTTCTTTGCCATGGTGCTGGATGGCTCTTTTATGATCCGCATCATGCCCTTTGGCATACACCCCAGCTTACTGCTGGCCCTTGTTATGTCCTTTGGCATTTGTGATGCGCCCTTTACCGCTGCCATGGCGGGGCTCTTTGGCGGGCTGATGATGGACATCATGTTTGGGCCGGCACTGGGATACTACGCCTTTTTGTACATGGTAACGGGGTATTTTGCCAGCACCCTTTATGTGCGGCTCTTCCAGGAAAACGTGCTGTTTCCCTCCCTTATGATGGCGGGGGCCTACGGCGCAAAGGAGCTGCTTTCTTACCTGTTTGCCCGGTTTATGGGGGTGCAGACGGAAAGCATCTTCCTCATTTTATTAAGGTATATTTTGCCCTCTGCCCTTTTAACGGGGGCGCTGGGGTTTTTGGTGTATTTAGGGGTGCGGTGGCTGATGAACCGCAGCTTTATGCTGACTTCCCGCTTTCGGGATCTGGATTAACATTGGGGGAATACCGTGAACAGACTTCGTAAAGGCTCTTGGTACCTGTGCGGTGTGTTTGCACTGGCGTTTTTGGTGCTGATGGTCTCCGCATTTCAGCTGACCATATTGGAAGGGGCGGAAAGCGCCCAGCAGGCGGATAATGTGACCAGCCGCACCATCAAGCTGACCAGCTCCAGAGGGTCTATTTTGGATGCAAACGGCATCCCGCTGGCTTACGATAAGGAAAGCTACGATATCCAGATCTACCGCGACCCCACCCAGATCGGGGAAAAGTGGCGTGCCCTTTACAGCGAGGCCATCATCAAAGCGGTGGATATCATCGAAAAGAACGGCGGGGAGATCGTAACGGATTTTGCCATTAAATCCGATGCTTACGGCAGGCTGTTTTTTGACTTTGGCCAGATCGCAAACCCCAATTTGAGTGACGAAGCCTTAAAAGCCAGGGAGGACCTTTGGCGCAGCAACCTTTATTTTGATGCTGACATCGGCCCCAGGGAAGCCTATAACGAGCTTCGGGTCCGCTATGCCATCCCCGAGGAGATGGATTTTGAAGCCGCGGCTACGGTGCTGGGCATCTGGCAGGCGGTGCAGTACAACATGTACCGCAGCTACACCGCGGTGACCATCGCGGAAAACGTGGATATGAACACCGTTGCCCAGATCGAGGCGGCGGATGACCTCATCGGCATCAGCGCAGTGGAAAGCACCGTGCGCATCTACCCCAAAAACGATACCGCCGCCCACATCATCGGCTATATGTCCCGCACCTACGATGAGGATACCCTAAACTGGATGGATGAAAACGGCTACAGCACCACCGATAAGATCGGTGTGTACGGGGTGGAATCCACCATGGAGGAGTATTTAAGCGCCAACATCGGCAGCCGGGCCGGCATGCAGGTGGTGGAGGTAAACAGCTCCAGTAAATCCATGCGGGAGCTGTACTATGAGGCCCCCGAGGCCGGCAACGATGTGATCTTGACCATCGATTACGATCTGCAGGTCAAATTGGATGAATCCCTTGCAAAGGCAATTGCAGAGAGCAACGCCAAGCAAAAGCAGGTGTACGACGCCAACTATTCCAAATACTATAAACTGGAGCAGAACCGGGGCGGCACCAAGACCCGCTTTGCCAAAACGGGGGCTGCGGTGGTCATCGATGTGAACTCCGGGGCCATTTTGGCCATGTCCAGCTACCCCAGCTTTGATTTAAACCTCTTTACCGGGGGCATCAGCGAAGAGGACTATGCCAAAATAAACGATGAAGAGACCAGCCCCATGTTTAATAAAGCCATCTCCAGCCGTGCAGAGCCCGGCTCTACCTTTAAGATGGTAACGGGCTATGCAGCTTTGATGGAGGGCATCATCAGCCCCTATAGCCGCATCAGCTGTTTGGGAGAATACCGGGAAAACGTGGTTTACGGCAAGGGCCCCGAGTGCTGGACGAAGAACATCGCCTCCCACGCCAACCAGACCATCGTGGATGGGCTGAAGAACAGCTGCAACTACTTCTTCTACTATGTTGCAAACCGCCTTGGCATCGACAAACTGAACCTTTATGCGGATATGTTTGGCTTGAGCGCCAAAACCGGGGTGGAATTAACGGGTGAAGTGACCAGCCACGTTGCCAACCAAAAGGTGCTTTACGATAACACCAAGGACATCGAATCCGGTCAGCTGACCTACAAGGCATACCTTGTAAAACGGCAGATCATGGAACAGCTCAAGTACTACGGCGTCACCCGGGGCGAAGCCTACAGCGATGAGCAGCTGGACCGCTGTGCAGAGCGCATCGTGCAGCTGGTGGGCTCCGATGATGAGCTGGGCGATGGCATCCGCGTTGTGATGCGACAAGAATTGGGCATCCCCGAGAGCATCAGCTATGCCCGCAGGTGGGATACCCAGATCTCCGGCTACCTGTACGAGATCACCTGGAACAGCATCCAGACTGCCGTTACGGGCATCGGCCAAAGCGTGACGGCCATCACCCCCATTGCCATGGCCCGGTACATCGCTGCCATCGCCAACGGGGGCACGGTGTACGACTGCACCGTCATCGATAAAGTGGTGGATAAAGAGGGCAACATCGTTTACAACCAGGAGCCCAAAGTCTTTGGTACCATCAACGATGAGCAGGGGAATATGGATTACATCGTGGAGGGCATGAAAGAGGTATTCTCTTTAGAGGATGGCGGTACCGGTGCAAACGCCCTGCGCGGCTTTGAATACGCCGATGATATGGCAGGTAAAACGGGTACGGCGCAGGTATCCACCATCGATTTAGAGGATACCGCCTGGCTGGTGGCCTTTACCCCCATCGAGGAGGCGGAGATCGCCATTGTGGTGTACATCCCCAACGGCTACCAGAGCAGCCTGGCTGCCACCTGCGTAAAAGATGTGATCCAGTTCTATCGGGATCGCAGCAAGACCACGGAGGATAACACCATCAGCACCCCCGGCGGCCTGGTACAGTAACCTGGAGGAACGGTATGGACCGATTTTTAGATTCAAAACCCTGGAAGAAGGTAGATTGGTGGCTGCTGCTTAGCACCCTTGGCCTGTGCCTTGTGGGCTTTATTGCCATTACCTTTGCCACATCCAGCCCATATACCGGGGGGGATGGATCCCTAATAAATAAGATCGCAAGCTTGGAGTTTGGCACCACCATCCGCCAGTTTTTGTGGTTTGCAGCGGGCTTTGTGGCCATGGTGGCCCTGGCTTTGGCGGATTACCGATCTTTAAAAGACATCAGCAAATGGATCTACATTGTAAACGCAGGCATTCTGCTGGCCCTGTTTGGCCTTGCCACCGTGACCCGCAGGACGGTCAGCTGGTACCGCTTTGGCTCCATCGGCTTTCAGCCTTCGGAGTTCTGCAAAATATCCCTCATCCTGTTTTTGGGTAAGATCCTGTGCGACCACGTCCGGGCGGAGGACGGCATCGATAACTACCCCGATGTAATGAAGCCCCTTGTGACCATGGGCATCGTGTTTGTGCTGGTCATGCTCCAGCCCGATATGGGCACCGCCATGGTGTACCTATGCACCTGCCTTGGCATGATGCTGGTGGTGGGCGTAAAATGGAAGATCGTTGGGGGGCTGGGCGCCCTTGCGGGGGGCATGCTGCCCATCATGTGGTTCTTCGTGCTGGATGATCGGCAGAGGGCCCGTATTTACAGCGTATTCAACCAGGATGCCGATCTGTTGGGCCAGGGGTATAACGTAAACTATAGCAAGATGGCCATCGGTTCCGGCGGGTTTAGCGGCAAAGGCATGTTTGCCGAAGGCGCCATGAACCAGCTGGATTGGGTGCCGGAAAAGCACACCGACTTCATCTTTTCCGCCATCGGCGAGGCCTTTGGCTTTGTGGGGTGCATGGTGGTTATTTTGCTTTATGTGGTGCTCATCTGGCGCATCATCTACATTGGGATGAACGCCCAAAACCGCTTTGGGTGCCTCATCTGTGTGGGGGTGGCATCCATGCTCATGGCCCACATTTTTGAAAACATCGCCATGACCATGGGCGTCATGCCGGTAACGGGCATCCCGCTGCCCTTCATCAGCTACGGCGGCAGCAATATGCTCACCAACATGATGGCCATCGGCCTTGTGATGAGCGTAAAAATGCGCATTCGACGACAATACTAAAAAGGGAGCCCCGGGGCTCCTTTTTTCATGTTTCCCCTGATTTTTGCATACACATAACGAAAAGGGGGAATGGGCATGGAAGAAAAGCAAAAGGGATTCACCTCCGGCGAGATCATCAACCACCGGCCGGGGAAAAGCGTGGGAGCATTCAGCAAAAGGGTGAGCGTAAAACGGCAGCCAAGGAGCAGAACACCGGCGGCGAAAAAACGGGGCAGGGGGCCCGGGATGGGCCTGCGTACCGCCATCTGCGTGGTGCTGTTGATGGCTGCGGTGTACTTAAAGCTGAGCGATACCCCCTTTAGCCGCACGGTGCTGGGGTATTTAAACAGTGTGATCACCTATGATATGGATTTCAGCGAACCATTTGGGGAACTGAAGTTTGTGGAGGAGATCTTCCACCCATCGGCGGATGTTGCCGCCCGGCCCGCTGCCCGCTACCCCATGCCCATGAAAGGCACGGTGGCTGAAAAGGAAGACGGCATCACCATTACCGCACAGCCGGGCAGCGAGGTGTGCGCCATTGCAGATGGCACCGTCATCCGCCGGGGGACCAACACCGAAAAGGGCAACTATGTGCGCATCGACCACGGCGGCGGCATGGTCAGCTGCTACTATGCCCTTGGCACCTCCCCCTTAAAGCAGGGGGATGGGGTAACGGCGGGGGCCAGGGTTGGCACTACATTAGGCAGTGAACTGTACTTTGAACTTTACAAAAACGATACACCCGTAAAGGCTGCCCAATACCTGGAGAATAGCAATTGAGGCTGTGCACCCTAATGGGCGCCGATGTAACCTTGGCCCCCGCCATGGTGCTGCTCCTTGCCATAGGGGTGCTCATAGGGGAGGGGCCAAGGCTGGTGCTTACCTTTTTCTTTGTGCTGTGCCATGAGCTTTGCCACACCGCCGCCGCCCGTTACTACAGCGCAGATGTGGGGGAAATTGCCCTCATGCCCTTTGGGGGCGTGGCCCGCCTGACGGGCAGTGGGGAATTAACAAAAGGGGAGTGGGTCATTGCCATCGTTGGCCCCTTGTTTAATTTTATCATGGCGGGCCTTTGCATGGGTTTAGCCGCCGCGCTGCCTGATTACGCCCCCCACTTGAAACTGCCTTTTACCATTAACATGACGATGGGCTTATTTAACCTTTTGCCCGCGTACCCCTTGGATGGGGGGCGGGTGCTGCGCTGTGTCCTTCGCCGCCTGTTAAAAAACGGCAGGGGGGAGAGGGCAGCGCGGTACATCGGCATGGGCACGGGAGCCGCCGTGATGGCTTATGGCATCTTAACAGCGGCGCAGCTCTGTGCGGTAAACCCCATGCTGTTTTTTGTGGGCGGCCATATGATCCACCTGGCAAACCGGGAGGGGAACGGCGCCATGCTTTCTGCCTTTACCGGGATGGAGCAAAAACGCCGCACCCTGCGCCGCGGTGTGTTAGAGCAGCGCGTATTGACCGCACAGAGCCGGATGCCCATCAAAAAGGCGGCGGGGCTTTTGCACAAACGCCGGTTCACCGCCTTTTGCGTGGTGGATGATACCCTTACACCCTTGGGCACGGTGTACGAAGAAGCCCTCCTTGGGGCCATTTTAGCGGGAAACAGCCATAAAACTTTGGGGGAACTGTTGCGAAATCAACAATAATGGGTTACATTATAATGTGGCTTTGTGTGCATTGCCAACTTTAACAAAAGAGGATTACCATGAACCGAAATTTGGATTGGCTGACCCGGGTGGAGAAACCCTCCCGCTATACCGGCGGCGAACTGAATATGATCAAAAAGGATCACGCAGATAAGGTGCGCTTTGCTCTGTGCTTCCCCGATACCTATGAGATCGGCATGAGCCACATGGGCAGCCGCATCCTGTACCATATTTTAAATGAGCGCACCGATTGCGTGTGTGAGCGCTGCTACACCCCCTGGCCCGATGCCATGGCAGAATTAAAGGCCCAGGGGCAAAAGCTGTTTACTTTGGAAAGCTACACCGATCTCGATGCGTTTGACATCATCGGGTTTTCGCTGTTGTATGAATTGACCTATTCCAACGTGTTAAAGATGCTCTCTTTGGCGAAGCTGCCCATTTACGCCAAAGACCGCAGTGATGACATGCCCCTCATCGTGGCGGGGGGTCCCTGCACCGTCAACCCTGAGCCCATGGCGGACTTCATCGATGCGTTTATGATCGGCGATGGGGAAGAAGTCATCGAAACGCTGGTGGAGGAATACAAAAAAGCCAAACAAGAGGGCGTGGGCAAAGGGGAGCTCCTTTGCCGCCTTAGTAAGATCGATGGCTTCTATGTGCCCTCCCTTTATGATGTGGTTTACAATGAAGACGGCACCGTAAAGGCCATCGTGGCAAAAGATGGCGCGCCCAGTAAAGTGAAAAAGGCCATCGTGCGGGATCTTGATAAGGCACCCTTCCCCACATGCCCCCTTGTGCCCTATACCAGCATCATCCATGACCGGGCGGGCATTGAGCTGTTCCGCGGGTGTACCCGTGGCTGCCGTTTTTGCCAGGCGGGGTACATCTACCGCCCCATGCGTTTAAGGGAAAAGGACACCTTAAAGGAGCACGCCGTAACATCCATCCAAAACACCGGCTATGAAGAGGTCTCTTTAACCAGCCTTTCCAGCGGGGATTACCCCTATTTGACGGAGCTCATCCACGAATTGGATGCCGTCCTCCGCCCGGAAAAGGTGAGCTTATCCCTGCCCAGCCTTCGCATCGACAGCTTTTTGAAGGACTACGCCGAGGGCACCGGCAGCGTAAGAAAAAGCAGTTTGACCTTCGCCCCCGAGGCCGGCACCCAGCGGCTGAGGGACGTCATCAACAAAGGGGTAACGGAGGAAGATCTGTTAAACAGCGTCCGCTCCGCCTTTTTAGAGGGGTATACCAGCATCAAGCTGTACTTCATGCTGGGCCTGCCCACCGAGACCGATGAGGATATTTTGGGTATCGCAGACCTTGCCCGTAAGGTGGTGGCGGAATTCCACAAGCTGCCAAAGGAGATGCGCCCCAAACCCATCAGCGTGACGGTATCCGCATCCACCTTTGTGCCCAAGCCCTTTACCCCCTTTGGATGGGAAGGGCAGATCGAACTTAATGAGATCATGCGGCGGCAGAAGCTCCTTAAGGATAGCCTATATAAAGAAAAGCGCATCCGTGTGCAGACCCATGAGCCCTACACCAGCGTCTTAGAGGCTGCCTTTAGCCGCGCTGACCGCAGATTCGGCAAAGCCATCGCCATCGCCCATGAGCGGGGCGCCATGCTGGACGGCTGGCGGGAGTGGATGGATTACGACCGCTGGACCACCGCCATCCATGATGCGGGGCTGGATGTGGCCTTTTACGCCAACCGTCAGCGCAGCGAGGACGAAGTGCTGCCCTATGACCATATCGACATTTATGTGAACAAAAGCTTTTTGCTGCGGGAACTGCACCGGGCACACCGTGCCGAGGTGACCCCTTATTGCCAGGGAAATTGCCAGGGCTGCGGCATGATGGCATACTGTGGGGTGAAAGCATGAGGATCTTAGTGCGTTTTGAAAAAACCGGCCCTGCACGGTATATCTCTCATTTGGATCTGCAGCGGTGCGTCCAGCGCACCTTAAAGCTGATGGGTGCCCCCGTGCGCTACACCGAGGGGTTTAACCCCCATCCGCGGCTTTCCTTTGCCCAGGCACTGCCCATGTATATGGAAAGCGTAGGGGAGTACTTTATTTTAGAACTGACGCGGGATGTGAACTTTGCATCCTTTATTGAGGGGTTCAACGCCCATGGCTACAGCGGCATTGTGGCACGGGGCGCACGGGAGATGCCCAAAGAAGAGGGCAACCCCATGAACCTGGTACGGGCTGCCAGCTACCGCTATGAGATGGCGGGGGACGAGGCTGCCATCAAAGCTGCCATTGAATCGATGATGGCAAAAGAGGAGATCATCTACTATAAAAAGGGCAAGGGCGGACTGAAGGAATTAAACCTCCGCGCCCGGCTCTATGAGCTTGGCTATGAAAACGGCATCGTTACCATGCTGGTGGGCTGCGGCGAGACCAATTTAAGCCCCTATGAGGTCATCAACCGCCTGTATGAAAGCATCGGCAGCGAAAAACGGGTGGAAAATAAGGATATCCTCCGCACCCAGATGTATTACGAAGACGAAACAGAAGGGTTTTTGCCCTTTCTATAATTTTTATGAAACCTGGTGAATGTAGGAAATGAAGAGCAATATCTATCTGGATGCGAACCCCTATGAGGTAAGGGTCGCCGTGGTGGAGGACGACAGCTTAGCTGAGCTTTACGTGGAGCGAAAGGGCAGCGAGCGCATCGTGGGGAACATCTACAAAGGGGTGGTCAAAAACGTGCTGCCCGGCATGCAGGCCGCTTTTGTGGATATCGGCATCGAGCGCAACGCCTTTTTGTACGCCGGGGACATCAGCGTGGATGCGGTGGATGAAGAGCTGCCCGAGGTGGATGAAAAGGCCAAGTGCGTGCCGGATATCCGCAAACTGGTCAAGGTGGGGCAGAGCATCATGGTGCAGGTGCTAAAAGAGCCCTTTGGCACCAAGGGCGCCAGGGTAACCACCAACATCACCTTGCCCGGGTATAAAGTGGTCCTTTTGCCCAAGGCGAGCTATGTGGGCATCAGCAGGAAGATCGAAGAGGAAGAGGAACGCACCCGTTTAAAGACCATCTTAGAGGAGATCCGCCCCCAGGGCCGCGGGGTCATCGCCCGCACCAGCGCCATGGGCGCAAGCAGAGAAGAACTGTGTGAGCAGATCCAAAGCCAGATGGACATCTATCGGGACATCCACACCATCTACGATAGCTGTAAGGCGCCTAAGCTCATCCACAGCGAGGAGAACATCTATTACCGCACGGTGCGGGATGCGTTTAGTAGCGACATCGATGGGTTTTACATCAGCAGCCGGGAGGCCTATGATTACGTGACCTCTCTGGTCACCGCCATGAACCCCAGTTTGCTCAGCCGGGTAAAGTTTTTTGATGCTCATTACGATATGTTTGAGTACCATGGCCTGGAAGCGCGCATCGATAAAGCTTTGGCCCGCAGGGTATGGCTGAAGAGCGGAGGCTATTTGGTGTTTGACAGCGCAGAGGCCCTTACGGTCATCGATGTGAACACCGGCAAGTTTGTGGGCACCAATTCTTTGCAGGATACCATCTTAAAGACCAACATGGAGGCCGCAGAGGAGATCGCAAGGCAGATCCGGCTTCGGGACATCAGCGGCATCATCGTTGTGGACTTCATCGATATGGAGGACCCCTGCAACCGCCAAAAGATTTTGGAAGTGCTGCGGGAGGCCGTAAAGCGGGACCGCACCCGCACCATCATTTTGGGCATCACGGATCTTGGCATCGTGGAGCTGACAAGAAAGAAGACGAAGCAATCCTTAGCTACGGTGTTTTACGCACCCTGCCCCTACTGCGAAGGGGAGGGCACCATCTTAAGTGCGGAATCCATGGCCATGAAGGCCAGAAAAGAGGTCTACCACCGCTTTTACCGGGATGGGTACAAAAACGTGGTCATCATGGCCCACCCTGCCGTGTGCATGGAGATCAACGCCAAGATGAAAAAGGGCGCGGAGCTCATCAGCTGCCCAGCCGGCCACCGGGTCTTCCTGCAGCAAAACGGCAATATGCACATTGAACATATGGAGGTAGAGGGCGTTTTAAACCCCCAGGATGCCATCAATATGGGGGCCCAGCCTCTTTGCGTAAAAGAATAAGATTTGCTGAAAATTTCCCTTTACAAGGGGGGTTCGGTATATTATAATCAATTGATGTTACCGCACATAACGGGCTTTTAAGTGCATTTGCCGCCCGCATTGGCGAGTCCCAATCAAAATAAAGGGGAGGTGCAACAATCATGTATGCCATCATCAAGACCGGCGGCAAGCAGTACAAAGTGCAGGAAGGCGACATCATCTTCGTTGAGAAGCTGGATGCCGAAAACGGCGCTGAAGTAGAATTTGACGCTCTTATGGTAGGCGATGGGGAATCCATTAAAGTGGGTGCTCCCGTCGTGGAAGGTGTAAAGGTGAAGGCCAAGGTTGATTCCGTGGTGAAGGGCAAGAAGGTTATCGTCTTCAAGTACAAGCCCAAAAAGAACATCCGGAAGAAGACCGGCCACAGACAGCCTTATTCCAAGGTAGAGATTCTCTCTATCGGCTAAGGCGCACAAAATTAGTTTAAGAGAGGTGTTTTACTTTGGCACATAAAAAAGGTGTAGGTAGCTCTCGAAACGGTCGTGACAGCAACAGCAAACGTTTGGGCGTAAAACGCGGCGACGGTCAGTTCGTACTGGCCGGCAACATCCTGGTCCGTCAGCGCGGCACCAAGATCCACCCCGGCAACAACGTTGGCATCGGCGGCGACGATACCCTCTTTGCCCTCATCGACGGCAAAGTGAAGTTCGAGCGCAAAGGCAGAGACAAAAAGCAGGTTTCCGTATACGAGGAGATCGCTCAGTAAGTTTAAAACCCCGCAGGGTAACCTGCGGGGTTTTTTGTTAGGCGGATGTTGGGGCACCCCCGTCGCGGGCGGGAGTTTGTGGTTGGAAGATCTGCACAGCCGGCGGTATCAGCGGTGATGTTGAGCGAAGGGAAGGATCTTTATGATAGTTGGCGAAGGACTCGTCGCTGAGAATAAGAAGATTCCCAAAAACAAACAGCCCCGCAACCAAAGGGTGTGTGTGGCTGTTGCTGATTTAGAAATGGGTTTTTGTGCGCAGGGCACCCCAAAAGGGTTTACGGGGTGGTTGCTCATCTTTATAAACTACCGCTGAGCGTTGCCACATGGGTGCGGGCACTGCCCGCCGCTGAGCGTTGCCACATGGGTGCGGGCACTGCCTGCCGCCCGCGGCGTGTCAGCGGCGACTCGCCGCCTGCCCGCTTGGTGGGGTAAAACAAAACGCCTTCCAACGATGGAAAGGCGCAGTTGGCTGTTATGGCACACCCAAAAAGGGTTTACGGGGCCGTTGCTCATCTTACCAAACTACCGCTGAGCGTTGCCACATGGGTGCGGGCACTGCCCGCCGCCCGCCTAGCGGAGGAAGCGGAAGCGGGTAAAGATGAAGATGTTGATCAGAAGGATCATGATAAACACGATGATGGGGAAGATGGTCACAAACTTTTTGTTGCGCCGATAGCTTTGGTGGACGTCGTTTGTGATGTCCTCCATCGTTTCACGGGCGGTGCGGAAGGCATCTTCCTGCCAGCTTTCCTCCGGCTCCTCATAGAAGGGGTTGTGGTTGATGGTGCCGCAGAACTCACAATCGATGAGCTTGCAGTAGGCATCGGCGGTAAGGGGCGCACCGCATTTTTCACAGGTAAAATCCTTGTACTGCTCTTTTCCATTCAGACGCTCGCCGCACTTGTTGCAGAACAGGGCATCGCTTTGGTTATGATAGCCGCACTTGGGGCAGGTTTTCATCTCCATCACCTACATAAAAGGATGCTATAAAGGTACCATGACTCTTTGCGGATTTCAAGAACACAGCCGGAAATGATGCCCCATTGCTGATTTTGCTTTGTGAGAACCGAATCTGCATAGTATAATAAAACTATGAAACAGACAGCCCTTTTGTGGGCAAAAGAAGATGGCTCCGCCACCCGCTTTTGCCTTAATGAACCCTTTTCTTTAAAAGATACCTTTACCTGCGGCCAGTGCTTTCGGTTTACCCCTAAGGATGACGGCAGCTACTTTGGCATTGCATACGGCCGTGCCATCACCATAAGGGAGGATGGGTCGGGGGAGTACACCATCACCCCTTGTACGCGAAATGAGTTCCATACCATCTGGCGGCGGTATTTTGATCTGGATACCGGCTACACCGCCATAAAAGAGGCCATCGGGTGGGATGGGCACGTCAGGCGGGGCATCGATTACGCCCCGGGCATCCGCATCTTAAACCAAGAGCCCTTTGAGACGGTCATCAGCTTTATCATCAGCGCAAACAACAACATCGTGCGCATCGGGAGGATCATATCCGCCCTGTGCGAACGGTACGGGGAGCCCATCTGCAATGGCGGTCATGCCTTCCCCACGGCGGATGCGCTGGCATTGGCCACGGAAGAGGATCTGCGCAAACTGGGCGCGGGCTACCGTGCGGGGTACATCTTACGCACCGCCCGGATGGTGGCCGATGGGTTTGACCTTACCGCCATCGGTGAACTGCCCCTTTTGGATGCCCAAAAGAAGCTTATGGAGCTTGACGGCATCGGCCCCAAGGTGGCGGACTGCATTTTGCTGTTCAGCCTAAACCACCGGGATGCCTTCCCCGTGGATACCTGGGTGAAAAAGGTGCTTGTGCGCCTGTACCCCAATTGCGATGTGCGCCGGCCCCACGCCTACAGCCAGAGCAGATTCGGCCCCCTGTGCGGCTACGCCAACCAATACCTCTTCCACGCCATCCGCATGATGGGGGAGGAGGCGTTTTGCAGGGAATCCTGCATTCAGTAGTGGGGTATGGGGGCAGGTACCATATCTGCCGCATATTTCCCGGCTAAAGTTTTGCCGTAGCCTTGACATCGGCAAATAACTTTAATATAGTAATTCTAATTACACTTTTTACAATTCTGCTTATTTTTTTATTGGAGGGATGGGAAAATGGCAAAGATTTTAAAAGAAGGCCTCACCTTTGACGACGTCCTCTTGGTGCCCGCCAAAAGCGATGTGATCCCCAAAGATGTGGACCTGAGCATGGAACTGATCCCCGGGATCCAGCTGCGGATGCCCCTGATGAGCGCTGCAATGGATACCGTAACCGAAAGCCGCATGGCCATCGCTATGGCCCGGGAAGGCGGCATGGGCGTCATCCACAAAAACATGACCATCGAACAGCAGGCCATGGAAGTGGACCGGGTAAAGCGCAGTGAACACGGCGTCATTACCGACCCCTTCTTCCTTTCCCCTGAGCACACCATCGAAGAAGCCAACCGGCTGATGGGCCATTACCGCATCAGCGGCGTGCCCATCGTGGTGGATGGCAAGCTGGTGGGCATTTTGACCAACCGGGATCTGAGCTTTGAAGACGATTGGTCCAAAAAGATCAAAGACGTCATGACGAAGGACGGCCTTGTGACCGCCCCCGAAGGCACCGACCTTGACCAGGCCAGGGAGATCCTGCGCCGCCACAAGGTGGAAAAGCTGCCCATCGTGGATGACAACTATATGTTAAAGGGCCTCATCACCAAGAAGGACATCGATAAGCTGCAGCAGTACCCCAACAGCGCCAAGGACGCTAAGGGCCGTTTGCTGGTAGCAGCCGCCATCGGCATTGCACCCGGCACCGTGGACCGTGCAGCTGCCCTCATCAGCGCCGGCGCCGATGTTTTGGTGGTGGATACCGCCCATGGCCACAGCCAGAACGTCATCAACATGGTGCGCACCATTAAAGAGAAATTCGCTGTGCCCGTCATCGCAGGCAATGTGGCTACCGCAGCCGCCACCCGCGCATTGGCAGAGGCCGGCGCAGACTGCGTAAAGGTCGGCATCGGCCCCGGCAGCATCTGCACCACCCGCGTGGTGGCAGGCGTTGGCGTGCCCCAGGTGACCGCCATCATGGATTGTGCCGAAGAAGCCGATAAGCTGGGCATCCGCGTCATCGCAGACGGCGGCATCCAGTTCAGCGGGGATATCGTAAAGGCCATCGCAGCGGGCGGCAGCGCCGTGATGCTGGGCAGCCTTCTGGCCGGTACCGATGAAGCCCCCGGCGAGCAGGAGATCTACCAGGGCCGCGCTTACAAGGTATACCGCGGCATGGGCAGCTTAGGCGCCATGGCCCAGGGCAGCAACGACCGTTACTTCCAGGAAGCCAGCCAGAAGTTCGTACCCGAAGGGGTGGAGGGCCGTGTGCCTTATAAAGGATCCCTTTCCGATACCGTTTACCAGCTGCTGGGCGGCCTGAGGAGCGGCATGGGCTACTGCGGTGCCCCCACCATTGAAACGCTGCGCACCACCGCACAGATGGTGAAGATCACTGCGGCGGGCCTGCACGAAAGCCACCCCCACGATGTTTTCATCACGAAAGAATCTCCCAACTACAGCGTAAATCGTTAACCTTAGCCGGGCCTGCTCTATTTTAGGGCAGGCCATCCGGCTTTTCATAAGCCGTGGACAAGCAGGGTACTTTGCCCCCTTGTTCACATCTTTTTTGATGGAGGAGAGGTCTCATGACGAAAGTTGCCATTATTATGGGCAGTGATTCCGATTGGCCCGTAATGCAAAAAGCCGTCACCACCTTAAAGAGTTTTGGCGTTGTGCCTACGGTGCGGGTGCTTTCTGCCCACCGCACCCCCGATGAAGCGGCAAGCTTTGCAAAGGCTGCGGAAGGGGAAGGGTATTGTGCCATCATCGCCGCGGCAGGGATGGCGGCACACCTTGCGGGCGCCATGGCAGCCCACAGCCAGCTGCCCATCATTGGCGTGCCCATGGAAAGCGGCGGTATGGGCGGGCTGGATGCCCTTTTAAGTACCGTGATGATGCCCCCCGGGCTGCCCGTGGCCACCGTGGCTGTGGGCGGTGCCGTCAACGCCGCTGTTTTGGCGGTGCAGATCGGGGCCCTTTGTGATAAAGAATTAGCTGAAAAACTGCGCACCTACCGGAAAGAGATGGCAGAAAAGGTGCTCAACAAAGATGCCGCCATCGTAAAAGCGGCCGAAGAATTATAAGGAGGCTATTATGGCAGACCATTATAAAGCAGCGGGCGTGGATGTACACGCCGGTTATGACACCGTGCGGCGCATTAAAGAACACACCGCCAGCACCTTTAATGAAGATGTTTTAAGCGGCATCGGCAGCTTTGGCGCCTTTTATTCTTTGGGCCGTTATGGGAAGATGGAAGAGCCGGTACTCATCAGCGGGACGGACGGCGTAGGCACCAAGTTAAAGCTGGCCATGGAGCTGGACATCCACAACACCGTTGGGCAGGATTGCGTTGCTATGTGCGTCAACGATGTTGCCTGCCACGGCGCCCAGCCCCTGTTCTTTTTGGATTATCTGGCGGTTGGCAAGCTCTTCCCCCATGTGGCAGAGCAGATCGTAGCGGGCGTGGCGGCTGGCTGCCGTATGGCAGGCTGTGCGCTCATCGGCGGGGAGACCGCTGAGATGCCCGGCTTTTACCCCGTGGGCGAATACGACCTTGCCGGCTTTACCGTAGGCATTGTGGATAGAAAAGATGTCATCGACGGCAGCGCCATCCGTGAAGGCGATGTGCTCATCGGCATTGCATCTAGCGGCGTGCACAGTAACGGTTTTTCCCTCGTCCGTAAGGTAATGGGGGATGATAAAGAGAGCCTTTCCGTTTACAGTGCAGAGCTTGGCGATACCGTGGGCAAGGCCCTTTTGACCCCCACCCGCATCTATGTAAAGGCGGTGCAGGCCGCCATGGCAGCCGGGAAGATCCACGGCATTGCCCACATCACCGGCGGCGGGTTCATTGAAAACATTCCCCGCATCATCCCCGATGGCCTGTGCGCCGAAGTGGAGATCGCAAAGGTGCCCATGCTCCCTGTGTTTGATGTGATCCGCCGTAAAGGCGAGATCCCCCTGATGGAGATGTACAACATCTTCAACATGGGCGCAGGCATGGTCATGGCCATGGATGAAAAAGATGTGGATGCCGTCATCCGTGCTTTGGAGCTTTCCGGCGAAAAAGCCTTTGTCATCGGCCGGGTGAAGGCCGCCGAAGAAAAGGTGGAATTGATTTGAAAAACATCGTCGTGCTGATCAGCGGCGGCGGGACGAACCTGCAGAGCATCATCGATGGGTGCAAAAACGGTACCATCCATGGGCGCATCACCGGGGTGATCAGTAGCAGCCGCCATGCATATGGGCTGACCCGCGCTAAAAACGCAGGCATTGAAACCAAAGTCATCAGCAAATATAAATACCCCATCGATGCAGATAGGGAAGCCGCCCTTTTGGATGCGTTAAATGAGTTTCAGGCAGACATCATCGTGCTGGCGGGGTACCTGAGCATCTTGCCCAAAGAGATCATTGCAGCGTACCGCAACCGTATTGTAAACATCCACCCCAGTTTGATCCCATCCTTTTGCGGCGATGGGTTTTACGGCCTGCATGTACACGAAAAGGTTTTGGAATACGGCGCAAAGGTAAGCGGCGCCACGGTGCATTTTGTGGATGAAGGCACCGACACCGGGCCCATCATTTTGCAAAAATCGGTGCCCGTGATGGATGACGACACCCCCGAAGCCCTGCAGCAGCGGGTCTTGGTGGTAGAACATGAATTGTTGCCCAGGGCTGTGGAGCTTTTGTGCACCGACTGCATCAAAGTGGACGGCCGTAAGGTTATTTTGAAGGAGGAAGGCGAAGGCAAATGAAAAAGAGAGCATTTTTGAGCGTATCCGATAAGAGCGGAATCGTGGAATTTGCAAAGGATTTGGTGGAACTGGGTTATGAGGTCATCTCCACCGGCGGCACCGAACGGACCATCCGTGAAGCAGGCGTGGCCGTCACCAACGTCAGCGACATTACCGGCTTCCCGGAATGCCTCGACGGCCGTGTAAAAACCCTGCACCCCGCCGTCCACGCCGGCATTCTTTACATGCGTGAAAACCCCGACCACGTCAAGCAGATGGAAGAACTGGGCATCGCCCCCATCGACATCGTGGCGGTAAACCTGTACCCCTTTAAGGCTACCATCATGAAGCCCGGCGTGGCCTTTGAAGACGCCATCGAAAACATCGACATCGGCGGGCCCACCATGCTCCGTGCCGCTGCCAAAAACCATCGTGATGTGGCCGTCATCGTGGATGCTGCCGATTATAAACGTGTAGTGGACTGCGTAAAGGCTGAGGGCGAAGTGCCCTACGAAGTTAAGCTGGACCTGTGCAAAAAGGTGTTTGAGCACACTGCCGCTTACGATGCACTCATCGCATCCTACCTGCGGGGCGTGACCAACAGCGATCTGCCCGACAACCTCACTTTGACCTACGAAAAAGCCCAGGATATGCGCTACGGCGAGAACCCCCACCAGAAGGCCGTGTTCTACCGTGAGCTCCTTACCCCCAAAAACTCTTTGGCTATGGCAGAGCAGCTCAACGGCAAAGAGCTGAGCTTTAACAACATCAACGATACCAACGGCGCCCTTGATTTGCTGCGGGAATTCCGCAAGGAAGAAAAGGCCGTTGTCATCGGCGTGAAGCACGCCAACCCCTGCGGCGTGGGCATCCGGGATACCATCGCTGATGCATACCGCACCGCTTACGAGGCTGACCCCGTCTCCATCTTTGGCGGCATCGTGGCCTGCAACCGTAAGATCGACGCCGAGACCGCAGCGGAGATGAACAAGATCTTTTTGGAGATCATCGTCGCACCCGATTACGACGACGACGCCCTTGCCATCCTCTGCAAAAAGAAGAACCTGCGCGTCTTAAAACTGCCCGCCATCTGCGACGAGCTGCCCAAAGAAGCCTGGGATATGAAGAAGGTCTTAGGCGGCCTTTTGGTGCAGGATCTTGATAGGGAGGTCTACCCCGAGCTGACCTGCGTCACCAAGCGCCAGCCCACCGAGCAGGAACTCCTTGATTTGGAACTGGCCTGGAAGATCGTAAAACACACCAAATCTAACGGCATTGCCATTGCAAAAGACGGCCAGAGCCTGGGCATCGGGCCCGGCCAGGTGAACCGCATCTGGGCGGCTGAGATGGCCATGGAGCGCAGCGGCGAAAAGGTAAAGGGTGCAGCACTGGCATCCGACGCCTTCTTCCCCTTTGATGACTGCGTAAAGGCCGCCGCCGCTGCCGGCATCACCGCCATCATCCAGCCCGGCGGCAGCATCAAGGATGCAGACAGCATCGCCGCCTGTGACGAAGCCGGCATCGCCATGGTGTTTACCGGCATGCGCCACTTCAAACACTAATTGGAGGAACCCATGAAGATACTCGTAGTAGGGGGCGGCGGCCGCGAACATGCCGTGTGCCGCGCGCTCTATTCCGAAGGCGGCCATGAGCTTTACTGTGCCCCCGGCAACGGCGGCATCGCGGCGCTGGCCAAGTGCGTCAATATTGCCGCAACCGATGTGGACGCTATGGTGGCTTTTGCCAAGGAAGAGGGGATGGACCTTGTGTGCGTCACCCCCGATGACCCTCTGGCACTGGGCATGGTGGATCGCCTGACGGAGATCGGCATCCCCGCCTTTGGCCCCAGTAAGCTTGCCGCCCGCATCGAAAGCAGCAAGGCCTTTAGCAAGGATCTCATGAAGCGGTACGGCATCCCCACTGCTAAGTTCGAGGTCTTTTCCGACCCCGATGCCGCAAAGGCCTACATCCGTGAAAGCGGCGCGCCCATCGTGGTCAAGGCCGATGGTCTTGCATTGGGCAAGGGCGTTTATGTATGCTCTAGTGTGGAAGAAGCGGAAAACGCCGTCAACGAGATCATGATCGACCGCACCTTTGGGGATAGCGGCAACCGGGTTTTGATCGAAGAATGCCTCTTCGGCCCGGAAGCATCGCTGTTGTGCTTTACCGATGGCAGCACTGTGGTGCCCATGCCCGCCGCTCAGGATCACAAGCGGGTAGGGGATGGGGATATCGGCCCCAACACCGGCGGTATGGGTGCTTTTGCGCCCACCCCCAAAATGACGGCTGAAGTGAAGGCTGAGGTCATGGAGAAGATCGTGTACCCCACCATCGCCGCCATGAACGCCGAAGGCTGCCCCTTTAAGGGCGTACTGTACTTTGGCCTCATGCTCACCCAAAAGGGGCCCATGGTCATCGAATACAACAGCCGTTTTGGCGACCCCGAGACCCAGGCCATCTTGCCCCTTCTTAAGACCCCGCTGAGCGAAGTCTTTATGGCGGTCATTGAAGAGCGGTTGGGCGAGCTTACCGTGGAGTTTTCTGCAGATGCCTGTGTGTGCGTGGTGCTTGCATCCGGCGGTTACCCCGGCAAGTACGAAAAGGGCAAGCTGATAAGCGGCATCGACGATGCGTTGACGGAAGGCGCCATCGTGTACCATGCCGGCACCGCCCTTAGTGAAGATGGCTTTGCCACCTCCGGCGGCCGCGTGCTGGGCGTCACCGCAGTGGAAAAGGATCTGGAATCCGCCATCCGTGCGGCATATGGTTATGTGAACTACATCTCCTTCGATGGGATGCAGTACCGCAAAGACATCGGCCGCAAATAACCGGCGGGCTGAGCCTGCACCCATGTGTCAGCGCAGCGGGCAGTGCCCGCACCCCCG
>SVGV01000028.1 GCA_015056185.1 Clostridiales bacterium
CCCCGCCGCCCTGGCCCTTGGGTGCCACTGCGGAAATCACATCGGTGGCCAGCTGCTGCAAACTTACCCCCAGTTCGTGGAGCATCCGCGCGGCGATGCTGTCCCCTTCCCGCAAGATGGCCAGCAACAGGTGCTCGCACCCCACATAGCTGTGGCCTAAGGAACGGGCCAGGGCTACGCTCACCTGCAGCACCCGTTTGGTGCGGGGGGTGTAATCAAAGCTTTGGGTAAAGCTGCTGCCGCCCTCGGTTACAAGGCCCTCCACCATGGTGCCGATGGCTTCCTCCGTCACACCGTGGTTTGTAAACACCTGCTTGCAGATGCCCTCATCGGCCTTTACGATGCCGTACAGCACATGCTCCGTGCCCACATAGTTTTGTCCCAGTTTTTCCGCTTTTTCCTTTGCAAACTGCAGGGCTTTCTGGGCACCCTCGGTAAATCTTCCGTTTTCCATTCCATTCACCTCTTCTTACTGCTTCACTTCTGCCATGAGCCTGCGTACCACATCGGCCCGGCGCTCTTCAATGGGTTTCTTCTCATCCCACTCTTTTGTGGTCAGCTGGTAGGGCTGTGCCGCCGTTAAGATCTCCTTTAACCCCTTGGGGGAAAGGCCCAGCACTTCGGCCCCCAGCATACAATCGCTCCACAGCGTCATAAATTCTTCGTAGTTCAGTTTGTGGGCATAGCACAGGATGCCATAGGCGCGGCCCATGCGATCGCACAATTCCAGCCTGGCGGATTTCATCAAAGCTTCTCTAAGCTTCATTTCCCGCTCCAGCACCTTGATGGCGGTTTCCTTTACCATGCGGGCCAGTTCCTCTTCTTCCACGCCCAGCGTCACACTGTTGGAAAGCTGGTACAGCTGCCCCAATGCCCCGCTGCCTTCGCCATACATGCCCCGCACTGCGATGCCCTTGCGGCTCAACTCCTGCTGCAGCGTGCGCATGCGGCCCATCATGGTCAACGCAGGCAGATGCACCATCACGCCGACCCGCAGCCCCGTGCCCACATTGGTGGGGCAGGCCGTCAAATAGCCTAATACGCTGTCCTGGGCATAGCTCAAATTATGCTGCAGCAGCTCATCCATCTTCATGGCATCCAAAAGGGCGCCTTCGGTATCCAGCCCATCCTTAAAGCTTTGGATGCGCAGATGGTCCTCTTCCCCCACCATGATGGAGATGCCTTCATCCCGGGATACCATCGCGGCCCCAAAAGGGTTTTTGATGAGGTCCGGGCTGATGAGGTGCTTTTCCATCAGCGCCCTCTTTTTATCATGTTCCAGCTCTGCCATGGTATACAGGGTAAAATCCGTGTCCTTTAAGGCATCCTTTACCTGGCTTAGCACCCGCTCGCCATCATAGCCGGACATCTTTCTGTAAAAGGGGATGCCGCGAAGGTTTCTGGCCAGCCTCGCCCGGGAGGATATTACAAGATGTTCAAACTGTTCCATTGCCATCCGCCTCCAATTCTTTGAGCTTATCCCTTAGCTGCGCGGCGTATTCGTACCGTTCTTCCTTGATGGCCAGCTGCAGTTCTTCCTTCAGTTTTTGCCGTTCATCCACCGGTGCGGCCTCTTCGCCGCTGCCCTCCGCTGCCTGGGGGGAGGATTTCCCCACGTGAGCGGTACTGCCGTGGAGTGCGGATATCATGGGCAAAAGCTCTTTGCTGAAGGCCTTGTAGCAATCGGCACAGCCCAGCATGCCGGTGCGCTTAAACTCACTGTAGGAAAGATGGCAGCTGGGGCAGCTCTGGCCCCGGTCCGTCCGCAGCCCGGAAAGGGATTGGAACATATCGCTCATGGTAAAGGGGGACATAAACGCCCCCAAACTCTGGGCACAATCCGCACAAACATGGATCTCTTTATAATCACCATTGACCATCTGTGCCATGTGTACAGTGGCTTCTTTTTGATTGCAGCGTTCACAAATCATATCCTGTCACCTCTCATTACCGATGCTGGCGAGGATCATGTTTTTAAAGATCCTGGCCCGTATCTCATCCCGTGTGTTGGCATCCAAACCCATCAGGTTTTCATCCATCATGGCGGCGTCCATAGCGTAGGCCGTCTGCTTTGTGATGGCCCCGTTTTCCAACAGCCGCTGTAAGATCAGCCTGCCGGTGCGCCTATTTAGGGTACTGCCGATCTGCTCCTCAAGCACCGCCATCAGGTTGCGGCTGTCATCCTTCAGCCTTACAATGCGGATGTACCCGCCGCCCCCCCGCCGGCTTTCGATGATATACCCCCTTTGGGAGGTAAACCGGGTGGATAATACATAGTTGATCTGGGAAGGTGCGCATTGAAACTGGCTGGCAAGTTTGTTGCGCTGCAGTTCCGCCTCCCCTTCCTCTGCCATCATTTCCATAATAAACCGTTCTATGGTATCGCTTAATTGGGACATTCCCCATCACCTCGTTTGACTTTACCTTGTTTGACTTTAACTTTGACTTTCTTTGACCTTGTAGCTTTATTATATTCATTTTTACCGCCAATGCAACCCCTTTGTGCACATTTTTTTCTGCAATTTTGCGGCTTATTCCCCCTTTACAAGGTCAAAAAAAGGGGATATACTAAATACGAACATTTGTTCTCGTTTGGAGGAAATCGCCTTGAGCCGCATCATTCTGCACTGTGATCTCAATAATTTTTACGCCTCGGTGGAGTGCCTCTACCGCCCGGAGATCCGTCAGTTTCCCGTTGCGGTCTGCGGCGATACCGATAAACGCCACGGCATCGTGCTGGCCAAAAACCAGATCGCAAAGCTGCGGGGCGTCAAAACGGGGGATGTTATCTACCAGGCTATGGATAAATGCCCAAACCTTGTTACCGTACCTCCCAACATGAAGCTGTACCAAAAGTTTTCCCGCAAAGTAAATGATATCTACCGCCGCTACAGCAACCAGATCCAGCCCTTTTCCATCGATGAAAGCTGGATCGATCTAACGGGCACCGCGGCCACCTTTGAAGAGGGCGTCAAAACCGCCGATGAGATCCGCGCCGCCGTGTTTTCCGAATTGGGGGTCACCATCTCCATCGGGGTATCCTTTAACAAGATCTTCGCCAAGCTGGGCAGCGATTTAAAAAAGCCGGATGCCACCACCGCCATCCCCAAAGAGCGGTTTCAAGAGATCATCTGGCCCCTCCCCTGCCGGGAGCTTTTGTATGTGGGCCCCGCCACCGAGCGCAAGCTCAACCGGGTGGGTTTAAAAACCATTGGAGATATCGCCTCGGCCGGCCCCGCCTTTTTGCAGAGCCTGCTGGGTAAATGGGGCCTTACCATCTATGCCTTCGCCATGGGTATGGATGATTCCCCCGTGTATTTAGACGGTGCGGAGGATGCCGTAAAAAGCGTGGGCAACAGCACCACCACCCCAAGGGACATCGTCACATTGGAGGATGCAAAGCAGGTCATCTACATGCTCAGCGACAGCGTTGCTGAGCGGCTGAGGCAAAAAGGGATGGTGGGGCAATTGGTGCAGGTATCTTTGCGGGATACTTCTCTATGCTCCTTTGAACGGCAGATGCCCCTTAAAGAGGCAACCTGCGCCAGCGGGCCCATCGCAAAGGCTGCCCTCAGCCTGTTTATGCGCCATTGGGATGGCACCACCCACCTGCGTTCTTTGGGGGTGCGCATCAGCGATCTTTCCTTTTTATCCGCCGGGCGCCAGGCCACCTTTGATTCCACCACTACCGAAAAGCAGGAGCAGCTGGAGGGCTGCATCGATTCCCTCCGCCGACGCTTCGGCCACAGCTGCATCCACCGGGGGCTTTTGATGGTGGACCCCAGCTTAAACATCAACCCCATCGAGGATAACACCGTCCATCCCATGAGCTATTTTAAAGAGGTGATGTAAATTGGAATACATCGATGTCATCGCACAGTTTGATCCCGCGGGGGCCATCCACCCCCTTTTCGTCCGCATCGATGAGATGCGCCTAAGGGTGGACCGCGTAACGGATATCCGCCCCGCCGCCAGCTTAAAGCAGGGGGGCATCGGGCTTCGGTACACCTGCCTCATCCAGGGAAAGAAAGTCTGGCTCTACCTGGACGACAACAAATGGTTTTGGGAGCCGGTGGATCTTTATTAAATCAGCAAACCAAAAAAGCCCCGTAAAGGGGCTTTTTTGTTACATATTTTCCAAGGTTGCGCCGGTATTGCACACCATAAGGGGTTTGATCTCCCAGCGATGCTCCAGCTGCTTTACCGCCTCTTCCATGGCCTTAACAAACCCATCGGCCTCGGCCTTCCCTACCAACGCCATCATGGTGGGGCCGGCTCCGCTTAAATACACCGCCATGGCACCGGCGGCCTTTGCGGCCCGTTCCACCTCATGATACCCGGGTATGAGGGCACTGCGCTGGTGCTGATGCATGCGGTCATCCATGGCCGCAGCAGCCGCCTTTACGTCACCCATCATCATGGCTGCGGCAAGGTAACCCGTGCGGCTGTGGTTAAACACCGCATCGGCCCGGCTCAGCTCTTTCGGCACCACTTCCCTTGCGCGCCTGGTGGAAAGCTCAAACTCGGGGATCATGGCAACAAAAGCGGTCTCCTCACCCACATCCTTACGGATGCATCTGGTATCCACCCCATCAAAGAAGGATACCGTAAAGCCGCCCCAGATGGCGGGGGCCACATTATCGGGGTGGCCTTCCTCCCGGGTGGCGATGTTCAAAGCTTCCTGCCTGTCATAGTTGCGTCCGCTGATGGCATAGGCCATGAGCACCCCGCCCACGATGGCGGTGGAGCTGCTGCCAAGGCCCCTGGTACTGGGCACGGCATTGTGCTGCACCATGGTAACGGGCACGGCCTTTCGCCCCCAGCCTTCCATGGTACGGCGGTAGGTGGCGTAAACCAAGTTCCGCTCCGTGGTGGGGATGCGCTCTGCACATTCCCCTTCCACCCGGATGCTCAGTTCCTTCGCGGGGGCAAAATCGATGGTGTTATAAAGCGTCAGCGCCACGCCCATGCTGTCAAAGCCGGGGCCCATATTGGCACTGCTTGCGGGTACGGTAATGCGGTACATGTGTTTTCTCCCTCCAAGGAAAAAGCTGCAACAACGTTGCAGCTTTTTGCGTTGCATAAAGGGTATGGATTAGTCTTCGTCTTCCTCGATCTTGGCGTTCTCGATGATCTTCTGGGCGATGTTGCCGGGGACCTCTTCGTAACGCTCAAAGCTCATGGAGAAGGAGCCGCGGGCCTGGGTCATGCTGCGCAGGTCGGTGGCATAACGGAACATTTCAGCCTGAGGAGCCTCAGCCAATACTTCCTGCATGCCGCCGCCGATGGGGTTCATACCCATGATGCGGCCGCGACGGCGGTTCATATCGCCCATGATGTCGCCCATGTACTCATCGGGGATCTGTACGCTCACCTTATAGATGGGCTCAAGGAGGGCGGGGTTGGCTTCCGCGCAGCCCTTGCGCAGAGCAAGACGGGCAGCAGTCTTAAATGCCATTTCAGAGCTGTCTACGGGGTGGTAAGAACCGTCATACAGCGTGGCGCGCAGGCCTACCAGGGGGTAGCCGGCCAATACGCCGCGGCTGAGGTTCTCGCGCAGGCCCTTTTCAACAGCGGGGATGAACTGACGGGGTACTACGCCGCCAACGACTTTATCAACAAACTCGAATTCGGTGCCGTCGAACAGGGGCTCGAACTCGATCCAGCAGTGACCAAACTGGCCGTGACCGCCGGACTGTTTCTTGTGACGGCCTTCTGCCTTAACAGCCTTGCGGATGGTCTCACGGTAGGCAACTTTGGGCTCGCTCAGGTTTGCGCTTACGCCAAACTTGTTCTGCAGCTTCTTGATGATAACTTCCAGATGCAGTTCGCCCATACCTTTAATGAGGGTCTCAACGGTATCGGTGGTCTTTTCCAGTTCGAAGGTGGGGTCTTCTTCTTCCAAACGGACGAGGCCGCCGAATACTTTATCTTCCTCGCCTTCCTTCTGTACGGAAACAGCCATGCTGATGCAGGGTGCGGGGAACTCAAGTGCAGGCAGGATCACGGGGTTGGCAGCATCACAAAGGCTGTCGCCGGTGCCGGTGTTCTGCAGCTTTGCAATAGCGCCGATGTCGCCCGCAATGATGCGGTCCATTTCAACCTGCTTCTTGCCGCGCATGAAGGAAAGGTTGCCGACTTTCTCGTTCTTGTCTTTGCTCACGTTCAGTACGCTCACGCCGCCCTTGAGGCTGCCGGAGTATACACGGAAGATGGAAAGCTTGCCAACGAAGGGGTCAGCCACGGTCTTGATGACCTGAGCCGCAAAGGGAGCGGATTCATCGCAGCTGAGTTCTACTTCCTCACCGGTCTTGGCGTCTTTAGCCACAACAGCGGGACGGTCAGCGGGAGAGGGCAGGTAGTTTACGATGGCATCCATCACAGGAGCGATCAAAAGGTTGGGAGCTGCAGCGCCGCCCAGCATGGGGGCAACTTTACCCTGGCCAACACCGATGCGCAGACCGGAGATGATCTCTTCTTCGCTCAGCTCTTCGCCGCCGAAGTATTTTTCAAGCAGCTCATCATCAGCCTCAGCAGCAGCTTCTACCAGAGCTTCGCGGCATTCTTCCACAAAGTCAGCTACGCTTGCGGGGATGTCCACTTCATCATACTTTTTGCCGTTGATCTTATAGGCCTTCATGGAAACGATGTCCACATAACCTACGATCTTGCCGCCTTCCAGCACAGGGCAAGCGATGGGCGCCACATGGGTGCCGTACTTGGCTTTGAGTTCATGGAAGACTTTTTCATAATCGGCGTGCTCACGATCCATCTGGTTTACGAAGATCATGCGGGGCATGCCGTACTTGTTGCACATATCCCAGGCTTTTTCGGTACCTACGGCAATGCCGCTCATGGCGCCAACCACGATCAAAGCACTGTCGGCCAGCTTCATAGCCTGTACCTGTTCGCCGACAAAATCAAAGTAACCGGGCGCATCGATGAAGTTGATCTTCACATCTTTGTGCTCCACAGGAGCCAGCGCGGCGGAAATAGAGATGGTTCTTCTGGTCTCTTCAGCATCATAGTCGGAAACGGTGTTGCCGTCCTCAACCTTGCCCATACGGTCGATGAGCCCTGCGTTATACAGGAATGCTTCGGTCAGGCTGGTCTTGCCCTCGCTGCCATGGCCTACGATTGCCACATTGCGGAGGAATTGGGCGGTATAGTTCTTCATAATTGTCCCCCTTGCCATTTAGTTGTTATGTTATCGTAAAGTTATGACATTTGTTGCAGACACACTGCTTTTCTATTCTATCAGACAAATGCATCAATTACAAAGATTTTTCTATAAAACAAGGGTTTTTTCCGCCCATTTTTCAAAAGATGGATGCACTTGCGGCGCGCACTTTCCCCTATGGGGTGAAAAACACACATCTTAAAAGAAAAAGGCGGCTTTTTTGCCGCCAGATCCTCTCTCTTTTCCCCCTTGATCATTGGATGCGGAGGATCACCACATCCCCCCATACCCTTACCATGGGGCAGCCGTTTATGGAGAGCCAACGGTAAAGCTCCCCAGTGCGTTCCGCATCCACCTTCGCCAGTATGGCGCTTTCGTTTTCCGCCGTTTTCAGGGCAAAAAGACGGCAGAATTCCTCTGCTTCTTCCTCTGTCAGCGTCAGCACCGGCAACAGGATGGCGTCGTCCATCAAATAATCCTCCAGCCGGGTGCTTTCACGATCCAGCTCCAGTTTTTCATTCTTAAGTTTCTGATCCCCCACCGCCTCAAGATGGGGCGTTTTACTCGCCGCCTCGTTTTCGCTGAGGGGGGCATCCACCGGGGGTACATCCGGCGCCGCCGGTGCAAAACGGATGGCGGAAGCACACAACAAACAAAGGCACGCTGCCACAAGGGCGGATGCCCCCTTAACCGCCATCCCCCGCCTGCTGTTCTTCCTGCGTACTGCCCCATCTGCGCTTAAAGCACTGCGCCATGTTTTCCCCGCCTCTTGGGGGATGGCTGCTTTGGGTGCCGCCAATGCCATGGCAGCTTTCACCGCCAGGATCTCCTCGTAATCTTTCTGACAGTCTTCGCATTCCTCCAAATGCCTTGCCATCTCTTCTGACCGTTCCCGGCTCAGCTGCCCATCGGCATAGGCATTCAGATCTTCATAAAAACGATCCTTCATTCTTCATCACCACAAAAAAATTGCGTCCAACTATTGTGTTAGACGCAATTCGTTTCATTCTGTTCCGCGTTTTAGCCGCATTTGCTGTAGCCGCAGGCCCGGCAGATAACACAGCCGCCTTCATGCTCCATGGCAGCGCCGCACTCGGGGCAGGGGCTGTCCACCTCAGGCTTACGGGGGCCCATCACAGGGGCAGTGGGGGCGGTCTCCGCCACGGTATTCACGGGGGTTGCGGTACCCGCCTGGATCATCTTATACACCTTTTCCAGGGTGCGGCCGATGGCATCGGGGCAGGAAAGGACCTTCAGCCCCTGCTGACGCATGGTGCTGTGGCAGCGGATGCCCTTTAACTGTTCCACCAAAGTGGGTACATCCATGCCGCTGCGCAGAGCGGTGGATACCAGACGGCTGGTGGCCTCGCTCTGAGAGGGGCAGCCGCCGGCACGGCCCAGGTTGGTAAACACCTCACAGATGCCGTGATCGTCATAGTTGACGGTGATGTACAGGTTGCCGCAGCCCATCTTGACTTTTTCGGTGTAGCCCTGGGTCACATCGGGGCGGGGCCTGGGGATGATCTTACTGGGTACGGCGGGGGCTGCTTCCGCTTCGGCCTGGGCGGGCTTTTTGCTACCGGTACCGATATTCAGCACCTGGCTGTCGCGGCTGCCATCCCGGTAGATGGTAACGCCCTTGCACCCCAAGGAGAAGGCCAGCATGTAAACTTCCCGCACGTCTTCCCTGGTGGCTTCCCTGCCAAAGTTCACCGTCTTGCTTACGGCGTTGTCCACATACTTCTGGAAGGCCGCCTGCATACGGATGTGGTATTCGGGGGAAACATCGTGGGCAGTGGCAAAGATGCGCTGGTATTCTTCCGGCACGCCGGGCACACCGCGCACGCTGCCGTGGGCAGCCACCGCACGCATCAACTCAGGGGAATAGAAGCCTTCCCGCTTGGCCACCTCTTCAAAATAGGGGTTCACCTCGGGCAGAGCGTCGTTATCCATAACATTGCGCACAAAAGCCAAAGCAAACAGGGGCTCAATGCCGCTGCTGGCACCGCAGATGATGCTGATGGTGCCGGTGGGGGCAATGGTGGTAGTGGTGGCATTGCGGATGGCGGGGCCGCCCTCCAACGCGCTGCCTTCATAGGCGGGGAACACGCCCCGCTTTGCGGCCAAAGCCCGGCTGGCTTCCTTGCTGCGGTCATCGATGAACTTCATGACGATCTCAGCAGTCTCAATGGCCTGCTCGCTGTCATAGGGGATCTTCAGCTTATACAAAAGCTCTGCAAAACCCATGATGCCAAGGCCGATCTTCCGGGTCTTCTTCGTCATCTCTTCGATGGCGGGCAGGGGGTAGTTGTTCACCTGGATGACGTTATCAAGGAAGTGCACAGCATCGTCCACCACTTCGCCCAGCTTGTCGAAATCCAACGTATACTTGCCGCCCCGCTCCACCATCACGGCATTTAAGTTGATGCTGCCCAAATTGCAGCTTTCATAGGGCAAAAGGGGCTGCTCGCCGCAGGGGTTGGTGCTTTCCACCTCGCCCAGCTGGGGCACGGGGTTATCGGCATTTAAGCGATCCAAAAAGATGATGCCGGGTTCGCCGTTGGTCCATGCCATATCCACGATGAGGTCAAACACCGTTTTGGCGTTGAGGGTGCCCACTACTTTGCCGGTGGAGGGATCCTTTAATTCGTAATCCTCTCCCCCTTCCACGGCATGCATAAAGGCTTCCGTCAACCCAACGGAGATGTTAAAGTTGGTGATCTCCTCAGGGTTCTTCTTGCAGGTGATGAATTGCATGATGTCGGGGTGGTCCACCCGCAAAATGCCCATGTTGGCACCGCGGCGGGTACCGCCCTGCTTGACCGCCTCGGTGGCGGTGTTAAACACCTTCATAAAGCTGACGGGGCCGCTTGCCACGCCGCCGGTGGTGCGCACGCTGGAGCCCTCGGCACGGAGGCGGGAGAAGGAGAAGCCGGTACCGCCGCCGCTCTTGTGGATGAGGGCCGCATTCTTCACCGCATCAAAGATCTCCTCCATGGAGTCGCCCACGGGCAGTACAAAGCAGGCAGAAAGCTGGCCCATGGGCCGGCCTGCGTTCATCAGCGTGGGTGAGTTGGGCATAAACTCCAAATTGACCATGCGCTCATAAAAAGCATCTTCCAAAGCTTTTACATCGGCGTTTTCATCAAAGGCCAAATCGGCGGCGGCAATGCTCCTTGCCACCCGGCGGAACATCCCTTCGGCATCCTCCAAAAGGTTTCCATCCACATCCTTTGCAAAATAACGCCGTTCCAGCACTTTAATGGCATTATCGGAAAGTTTCATCTGACATCCTCCTATGTATCCAATACTTGGCATATCTTGTATTGTTTTCTTTACCTTGTCACAACATATTGTATGGGTATTCTATCATTAAGACTCCTTTGGCACAAGATACATTCTTGTCAAATGATTGTCTTTTTTATAAAGAAAAAGAGCGGGCCCATTCCCGCTCCTTTTTACAGTACGTATTTTTGGATGGCCTTACCGGCGCCGCCGTTCTGGCAGGTATCCGAAACATAGTCGGCAACGGCCTTGGCTTCGGGCTTGGCACCACCCATAGCCGCACTGGTGCCGGCCCACACCATCATATCCACATCGTTGTAGTTATCTCCCAGGGCCAGCACCTGTTCCGCCGGCACCCCTTTGCAGTCTGCCAGCACTTTGGCGCCTGCTTCCTTGTTGCTCTCCCCCGCCATGATCTGCAGTTCGCCGGATTCCGAGCTGGTCACGGTAATGTCCCCACAGGCATAAAGTTCTTCCATGATGGTCTCATTGGGCAATACCCCCTGGCGGGTCGTCACCATAAGCATCAGCATGTCATCCTTTGTGCCCTCTACAAAAGCTTCGGGACTGTCGTAGGGGTCATGGGCGGCAAGCTCTTCCTCTGGGGCATTCCCCTCAATGGAGGACCGGAACCGCTCGATCAGGGCCGGCATGTAATAAGGCGTTTTATGGGCCGTATGCCCCACAAACAGCAGATCGTGCTTTACGCATACATCCACAAGCTTCTTTAAAACATCGGGGTGTAGCCGGCTGCGGTACCGCAGCTTCCCGGTGCTGATCTCCACCACAGCAGCACCATTGCAGATGGCGCATAAATCATCCAGCCCGGCGGCGGAGACTACAGGCTTTGCTGCGGGCCAATGGCGCCCCGTGCAGGCACAAACAGGGATGCCCTTTTGCTGGGCCGCCTTTGCCGCTTCTATATTGATTGCCGGTATGGTATCGGTATCCACGCAGAAGGTACCGTCCAGATCGGTAATGATCAGTTTAATCTCTGCCATGGTTTTCCTCCTTTTTTTGCTGATTCTTTTATACCATACCATGGCAGCCTTGTCCCAATCTGTTTTTGCAAATTCCCTGAAAATTACAAAAAGGACGGGGTCACCGTCCTTTCAGCATCCGTTCCATGATGGGTATGTAGATATCTTCCTCCCCGGAAGACTGCAGCACCACGGTGCCCAGTTTCCTGGTGGGGTTTAAAAGCCCCCGGCCTTCCAAAACCCGCATCAGCTGGTGGGTGGTGCCCTCATTACCGTCGATGACCACAGCATCTGTAAACCGCTTCTGTACCGCTGCGCAGACGGCATCTTTTATGTGGATGAAATGGGTACACCCCAGTACCACAACATCCACCTTTTCACCCTTTGCAGCATCCAGAGCCTGTGCGATGGCTTCCGTCAGCACCTCGCCCTCGGTGACGCCCGCTTCCACCAGTTCCACAAACCGGGGGCACGGCACGCTGATGGTGGCATCCACGATGCCCAGTTCCTCCATGCGGTGGTTGTAGCGCTTTAAACGCAAGGTGGCGTCGGTAGCAAGCACCAGGATCTTGCCATCCTTTCTCAGCTTGCTGGCAGGGCGGATGGCGGGCTCCATGGCAATGATGGGGATGGAAAACCGCTCCCGTAGATGTTCCACCGCCGCACTGGATGCGGTGTTGCAGGCCACCACAACGGCCTTTACCCCCTGGGCGATCAAATGCTCCACACAGGCGGTGGCAAGCTGACGGATGGTCCCTTCATCCTTGACCCCGTAGGGTGCGTTTTTATTATCACCGTAAAAGATGTAGTCTTCCTGGGGCAAATGGGCCATCAGTTCCTTTAACACACTGATGCCCCCGATGCCGGAATCAAACACCCCAATGGGCCGTAGATCCATACTGCACGCCTCTTTTTCTTTAGTATGTTTATTTTGGCACAGCGTAATACCACTGTCAAGCGGCTATGAGGCGGATAGTACCTCGTAAAGGGATTTCGCAAGGTAAGGCACGGCGTTTAAGGCATGCTGTAAACTGTTGCCCGTATACCCCACCTCGATGGCGATGCACATATTGCTGACGTGCTGGTTGTACCGCCCGCTCTGTACCAGCACCTTCCGCCCGATGCCGGGGGCGTTTTGCTCCAAACGGGCAAAGAGGGCATCTGCAAACTTCTTGTTTTCCTTCCAGTTGGGCTTCTCCTTAAAGCCGCTGCCCGTCTGCCCCTCCCCCGTGCCCACCACGATCATCACACGGGCAACCTCTTTGCCGTCGATGATGGCCACATCCGTCTGTTCGGCGCTGTAGGCATCCCGGTGGATGTCGATGAACACCTCCAGACTGGGGTATTCCTTTTTGCGTTTTTGCATATTTTCCAAAGACCGGTTATAGGCGGTGTTGTAGTACTTGCCCAATTCATGGTCCGTTTCTTCATAATACACCGGCATCCCGTAGGTTTGGCTCAGTACCGTAGCCAACTCCCCCGAAACACGCATGATGTTCTGCTGCTTATCCAGCGTACGGTAACTGCCCGATGGGGTGTAATCCCCCGTGTAGGCTTCGTTGGAATGGCTGCTGTAGATCATGATCCTGGGGCTGTCCCCCGGCTGGATGTTGGGGGTAAAGGTCTCTTTTGTTTCCTCGGGCACATAATCCCAGTTTTGGTCTTCCACAGGGGTATAGCCGTATACCAACGGGAATCCCATGGCCAACAGGCCCATGGCACCATCGCTGCTCCCCGGCACAAGGCCGCGAAACACCAGCAGCCCCGCCGCCAAAATGGCGCACAAGATGCCCCGGTGTGCGCCCCCCACTCTTTGCCTTTTTCTTTTGATGCGCCTTCGTTTCATCCTTCCACCTCAAAAAAATATATGAGGTATCGGTCAGATTTATGAAAAAGCCGCCTGCTCCACCGCCTCTTCATAGCTCATCCCATGGATGGCCATGTTGATGCCCAATGCCAGCACCCCGGCGCAGTTCTTTGCAATGAAGTCCACATCTTTGGGGGTCACCACCAAGTCCCCGCAGGCGGTGTGCAGCATGTGGCTCAGCCGCTCTCTCACACCCTCCGGCACCGTTTCATCTTTCAGTGCTTTTGCCGATGCCTCATAGGCGATGGAGGCCGCATACACCACCATGGGCACCCCCACAGCATATACCGGCACACCCAGATACCCCTCATCCAGCCTGGGCCGATGGTTCTTCAGTCCACTCCCCGGGGCGATGCCCGTATTGGCAAGCTGGATGCTGGCGGCAATGCGTTTCGGTTCCCGTGCGGCCAAACTGTCCACCGCAATGATGGCCCTCGGGCGGATCTCTTTTACCAAAGCGCGCACCACTTCCCCCGTTTCCAGCCCCGTTTCTCCCAGTACCCCGGGGGCGATGGCACAGGCACTGTTGGCGTGATCGGGCAAAAACTCCTTCAGTTCCCCATACAAATGCCTCGTCACAACGATCCCCTCCGCCGTCCGGGGGCCGATGCTGTCCGCTGTCACCGCCCTGTTGCCGATGCCCACCACCAAAAAGGGGTCGGTGCCACCCGGTTTACCCAACATGGCGGTAAGCTCACCGCAAAATGCCTCGGCAGCAGTGCGCTCAATGTCCACATCCCCCATGGAAAGTTCGGGGATGTCCAGGGTCACATACCGCCCCACAGGCTTTTGCACCATCCGCTCCCCCGTTTCATTGGTCACATCCACCACCGTAACGGTCAAACCATCCCGGTGCTGTACATCCACTGTAATGCCTTTTGCATCCCCGCTTGCAACACAGGGGGCTTCCACCGCCAGATCCGTCCGAAAAAACTCCATTTCCGGTCCTTCCTTTCTTCCTTTGGCCTTTTTCGTTATCTTGTGTGAAAATTAAAAAGGTATGCCTTAGGTTTTTATTGCAAAATCCAAGGGGCTGTGTTAGAATAACCAAAGTCCATTACGCCATGGGAGGTGAAACCAATGCCCAATATCAAATCCGCTAAGAAACGCGTGCTCGTCAGCGATAAGAAAAACATGCACAACCGCATCATCAAATCCCGCATGAAGAGCAGCATCAAAAAGTTTGAAGCCGCTTTAGAGGCCGGCAACAAAGAAGAAGCCGTACTCAGCTATCGCGAGGCTGTCAGCATGGTGGATAAGGCCGCTTCCAAAGGCGTGATCCATAAAAACGCTTCCGACCGCAAGAAAGCTCAGCTCACCAAAGCGCTGGTTTCTGCTAACTAAGCAAATGTAAAAGGCCTAGATTAGGCCTTTTTGTTTTTACAAAAAAAGACCTGCCAAAGCAGGTCTCTTTTTTATGCCGTTATTTCCCCTTGCCCATGGCAGCGCGTACCCCAAGGACGATGGGCGTACACAAAAGGGCCGCCGCAACCGCCTCGGCACTGCCGTTCATGGCCCCTGCCGATGCGATCACCCCCAGCACCACGCCGCTGTCCAGGCCAAGCATGGTATAAAACAGGAGCATCAGGCCCAAGTAGCACACGGTGTTGGTCAAAGAGCCGCACACCGCAGCCGCCATGACCCCCGTCTTCTGCCGCACGGTATCCCCTTTTGTGATGGCTTTATAAACCAGGTGCACCACTACAGGCACCATGAGCCGGGCGCCTAAACTCATCACAATGACCATCAGCGGGCTTTCTGCCAGGATGGGAGCCACAAGGGCGGATGGCCTTGTAAAAGCGGCGTAGACACTGCTCAGCCCAAAGGCCGCGCCCAGCACCAACCCCACCCCTAATGAGCAGGTCAGGGTGCCGATGATCACCGGCAGATGCATGATGGTCACATTGGCGGGGGGTATGGGGATGATCCCCAAAGGGGTAAGCCCCAGCACCAGAGTGATGGCGGTCAAAAGCCCCGCCTGAGCCATTTTTTTCGTATTCATGTCCGTTCCCTCCCAGCGGCAAAGATTGCAAAAATAGCGGTCATAACCGCAGTTTTATCCCGCATCTGACCGGATTTTATCATAAATTCCGCTTCCGTGATGGCCTTTAATGCCCCATCGATCTGGCTTTTTGTGTATTTGGAAGCTTCTTTGGTGGCATTCTGGAAAAAGTATCGGGATCCCCGCAGCCGTTTGATGGCCTCCTGCTGGGTGATCTCCCCCCTTTTAGCCGCTTTGGCGATGCTCAGCCCCCGCACCCGGTAGGCGATGCCGCCTAACAGCATCACAGGCTGTTCCCCATCGGCTAATATCTCCTCCAGCTTTTCGTTGGCCTCCAGCATACGACCCCGCAAAACCAAGTCCATCATGGAAAACACGTTGGATGTAATGTTCTTTGTGCAGTAACGGTCCACATCCTCCATGGTGATGCAGCCGTTTTCGCAGGCGGCGTACAGTTTTTCCGCCTCAAGAGCGATGGAACTCATCTCATCCCCCACATTGAAGATGAGCCGTTCCATGGCGCCGCCTTCCCATTTTACGCCCCGTCTGCGCCCATCGATGCGCAGATACTGGGTGATCTCACTTTCCTTCAGCCGGCCAAACTCCACCATATGGGGTTTGAGGGCCTTTGTAAGGGTGCGCTTGCCATCGGCCTTGTTACGCATGTAAAAGATGGCCATGGTGGTATCCATCAGCTGTTCCACCGCTTTTGTCACCTTTGGCATATCCGCCCCTTTGCTCATTAGCGCGGGGCAATCCTTTATAACCACCAGCCGTTTGTCGCTGAACATGGGCAGGGCCTCCAGAGCAGCAACGATCTCGTCCTCCCCGGCGCTTTCCTGAAACACCGTGATGTTCAATTCCGGAAACCCGCCTGCGTAAAGCTCCATGATCCGTTTTAAGGAGCGCTCTTTCGTAAAATTCTCTTCCCCGTAAAACAGGTAAAGGTTATTCAATTCGCCTTTTTTGATGGCTTCGTTTAATTCCCGGTGATCCATGGTTCACCCCCAAACAGCAAAGATGCAATGAGCAGTGCGATTAAAATAACGATGATCCATCTGCGTTTCTTCCCCTTTGCATGGCACCAGGGGGAAAGGCAAAACAGGATGCCGTACAGCACGCCCACACTCAGAATGTTCAGCCGGTTCGTCACCACGGTGCCGGGCAGGCACAGGCTCAAAAACCGGGCGATGGCTTCCATCACCATTATAAGCCCCTCGCCAAGAAAGGCAATGGCCCTTGCAAGAAACGGAAGGAGGGGGTAAACAAGGCAGGCAACAAAGGCTAACGTAGTCGCTGCCCCTGCCACCGGCACCGCCAGCAGATTGCTGATGATGCCAAAGAGATACCAGTTTTCAAAGGTATAAATCGAGATGGGCAAAATACCCGCCTGGGCACTTAAGGAAATACTCAGGCTGTTTTTCAGCCAATCCGGCAGCTTGTGCAGCCGTTTTTGCAAAGCGCCGGAAAGGGCGCCAATACCCAGCACCGCCCCGTAAGACATCAAAAACCCCACCTGGAACAAGCTTAAAGGATTGATCATCACGGTGATGAGGGCCGCCAGAGCCAAGCCGGTAAACAGATCATACTGCCGCCCCAGTGCTTTGGAAAGCTGCAGACAGTTTGCCATGATCACCGCCCGCATGGCGGAAGGCGGCATACCGATCATAAAACAGTACCCCCATAAGCAAAGGGATACCACAACAAAGGTGGCCTTTTCCCTTAACCGAAGCAGCTTTGTAAATACCATCAAAAGGCCGGCGATGAACCCCACATGCAAGCCGGATACCGCTAAAATATGCCCGATGCCCACGGTGCGGAACTGCTCTAACACCAGTTCCTCCATGGCCTCCGTTTCCCCCAACAGGATGCCCTTTACGGTGCCCGCCGTCTCGGGGAAGAGGGCATCGATGCCCTCCTTGACCCAGTCAGCCGCATACTGGGGCCAATACCGCATTTGGGATTCCGTTGCGGGCTCGATGCCCACATCCTTTGCCGTTATGCGGTATCCGACCCCCTGGCTTAAGTCATACAAACGGCGGTTCTCTTTGGGGATGGTCAGCTTGCCTTTTACCGTCAGGGTATCCCCCACTTTCGGGGCATCAAACTCATAACCCAGGGTGACCCCACGCCCATGGTAAGGGGGATGTTCTTTTCCTTCACCACCCCATCCGCAAGCTTTATCAATCGTCCGTAGCGGGTATCCACGGGGTTTTCGCACACCACGCCCTCTACCGTTACCACAGTGGCATCATCGGCATAGGGGTAATGGGGGTAGATGGCGGGGTAGGCCCGCATAAAGCCGGCCATCAGCGCCAGCAGCGCAATGAGGGGGATCATGCTGTTCTTCCGTTTGAGGAACAAAAGCACCAGCAGCACCACACAGATGACCGCCGCAGGGTATAGAAAAGCAGGCGGCGCCAAATATCGCGCCGCCACCATACCCAGCAGCAGGGCCGCTGTATAGCACACCAAAGCTCTTGTCCCAAACAAGGTGTAAGCCTCCTAAAAGTCGTAAACTGCCCCTTCAATCACCACAGAAACCGGGCCGCAGAATTCCCGTTTTGCTTCTGATGCCATGGCCGCTTCATCCCCCCTGGGGTGCACATGGGTCAGCAGAAGCGCTTTTGCCCCGGCCTTCTCTGCATACTTTGCGGCCTGGAGTGCGCTTAAATGTGCGGCGGGGGATGGCAGGGTTTTTTCGGTAAAAGCAGCATCCATAAGGGCAAGATCCGCACCCTGCAAAAGGGGCAGTAAGCCGTCGTCCACCGTGGTATCCCCCGTGTAGGCAAACACCTTGTCCTTATGGCAAATGCGCACGCCGTAACTGAGCAGCGGGTGGCTTAAGGGGATCATTTTAAAACTTACATCGCCGCGCACGAATTCCGTCTCCCCGGTAAGAGGGATGATGGAAAATGCGTCAAGGGAACCAATCAAATCATACACCGGGCCATCTGTTTTGGGCAGATATACATCCAGCTTATGGTCGGGGTCCAGCATCCGAAGGCTCTGTTCCAGCAATAAAACATCGCACACATGGTCCGGGTGCAGATGGCTTAAGATGAGGCAATCCAGCTCCAATATGGATTCCCCCAAAGCGCGAAGGGCCCCGGTGCCGCAATCCAACAGCATCTTTTTGCCGCCCATTAAAAGCAAATAGGCCGATGTTCCGCTCCCCTCTTTTGCATAGGGGCCGTATTTCCCAAGTACCGTTAGCTGATCCATCTTATAACCCCAGTACATCCAAAAGGCCCTTGGGCAGTTTTTCCCGCTTTTGTGCGGTAAACGCGATGATGCCCATGGCCAGCATGGCGCAAAGGGCCCATTCTGCCAGGCGGATCAGGAGGTTGAACACCGCACTGTCCACCCCACAAAACACGGATTCATAGCAGAAGCTGCCCACAAGTAAAGCCAGGCCCGCCCAGGCGATGGGCAAAACAAGGCGGCGGTGGCCCCCCATGGTATTACAGCACAAAAGGGCTTTTGCCCCCGTCATGGCCACCAAACGGACGATCAAAAAGCTGATGCCCACAGGGATGTTGCCCAAAATAGCATAGCCGATCAGCACAGGCAGGCAGTAGGCCAACGCACTGTAGCCAAAAGGCAAGGTATAAATGCACAGGTATAATAAGGTATCCCCCAAGGTGGCGTAGAGCCCCTCCCCCATCTGTACCCGGGGGAACAGGGCCAAAGCTACGCCCAGCACCAGGTACACGAGGGCACGGGTGGTGTTCTGTTCGCCTTTTTCAAAGGGATCCGCAAAGGCAGATCTGATCAAGCTGAAATCCAACGTCGTTTTCCTCCAATCGACTTTGGTTTAGTGGCGGATGATGATGCCGGGGTTTCTTAAAAGGGGCTGATGCAGGTACAGGCCGTTTTTCAGCCTTGTGACATTCTCTCCGTTTTTCAAAAACAGCACCTGCTCAATGCTGCCTTCTTCCGTCAAAGCGTTGACAAGGGCATAGATCAGCACCGTTGCCTGGTCCTCCGGCAAGGTATCCAGATGGGCATAAAAGCTCCGTTCAAAATTCAGTATGGCTATCTTCCCCTGGATGCGCCCCCCCAGGAAGGTGCTGGCAAGGCGGGTATCCGTCAAAAGGGGCATGGCGTCGCTGTCGTCCCCTTCCTTGGGGCCCTGGAGCATGCTCCTGACGATGCGGAACCTGCTTTGAGGCTCTAAAATGGAGATGGAGCGCTGCACCGGGATGAGCCGCTTGCCGCTGCTGTCCGCAAAATATAAGGTGATCTCAATTTGGCAAAGGCGCTGCACATCTTCCCATATGAGCGTCTCTTTGCCGTTATATGTTAGATTTGTTCCGTTGTAGCGGATGGTCACTTCATCAATGGCGTGGGAATCTGCGCTGTAAAAAAGCATCAGGGCCAGGCAGGCGGTAGCCATATCCTGGGGGCGGTCCTGTTCTTCCCCCTTAAGGCTCAATACCCCCTTGCCGCCGTGGATGGTGTAGGAGGATACCCGCACCGTGGGCCCCACAGGGCTGATGGCGTATTCGCCCCGGTTTTCCTCCCCAATGGCCGCGATCAGCTCTTCGATCCCGGCATCTTCCCCCAGGGCTACCGTGCGCAGGATGGCTTTTGTGCCGCTGCGGTCCCGGTAAAAGGCCAGCATGGCCTGGGCTTCATCGGGCTTTGCATAAACCCCCTCTGCCCGGCACAAGGTGGTGGGCAGCCTTGGCACACGACCGTTGACGGTCAACAACGTGTACTTTGCCATAGCGGTGGAAAACAGCGTTTCCGCAACGGCCTGGCGAAAGCGTGCAAGCTCATCCGCATCCATCTCGGTGGCGCCGATGTCCACAATGGCAAGACCATTGTAGATCATCACACTGTTAATGGCGGTATCCGCCGGGCAAATGGGCAAAAGATCCCCCTTGGGCCCTAAGATCAGCTGCTGGACCACCTGCCAGTAGGTCCCCTGGCTTTGGTAGGAAAGATCCACGTCCCGGGACTCTACCGCCAGGCTGCCGGTCTCATCGTAAAAATAAAGGTCTGCCCGTGTCCCCTGGCCTTTGGGTACCTCATAGGGGGTAGGGTCCGGCTCCGGCAGGGGCTCGGGTACTTTTGCACAGCATGCGGCAAATATCAGCACCATCAGGCATGCAATGGCTATTTTAATGGATGCTTTCGAGAACCAGTTCATCAAAACTCGTATACTCCACCTTCCACACGCCGTTTTCCCGGCGGCAAGCCAGGGGTGCCCGGGTCACCAGGTATTCTTCTTTACCATCGCTAAAGGTAAGGTCCACATAGACGATGGCATGGGTTTCATCGGTTTCGATCACCTCAAGCACCTGGTGTTCCGCCACCGTATGCTCTAAATTCTGCAAAACGGTCTGGAAGGCAAACACATCGGGTGCGCCCATGCCCGTACGGTAAAGGATGTCGTACAGTACCAAAGAATCCATGCTTTCAAAGGCGTTGAGGGCCAATTCCACCGCATTGGCGGGGGTCAGGATCAGCTCATCCTGCTGCATCAAAAGGCCCAATACGGCGTTTTCATCACTGCCGATAAACCCCGCCTGCTTGCGGGTGGGCCGCTGGACCTTGCCGGTGGTGGGCATCTCCACCAAAAACTGCACCTGGGTGTATTCCTTCAGCCCGATCAAGGTATTGGCAAGGGAAAGCACCGCAGCTTTGGCCATGCGGGCGCTTTCCACCACATCGGTGGTGGGGGGAGATAAAAACTCACGGCTCAGGGTAACATAAAGCGTCTGGTTATCATCGCTGATGTCCGTAACGCTCAGCCCACTCCAGCCCGGTGCGGTCAAAATATCCCCCGGCTGGGTCTGGCTTAACAGGGCCTTGCACACAGCCATCTCGGTGCGCTCGCCGGACGCCACAGAGATCTCTTGATCCAAAAGAGCAAAATATCGGCGGTTTTTTAAGGGTATCCACAGTTTCACCTTCACGGTGCTGCCCAGGCTGTTGCCGGGCTCCGGGTCGATCTCGGGGGTGTATTCCCCTACGGTATCGTTTTCAGAAAAGGGGGAAACACAGCCCCCCAGGGTCAACAGCATCATCACAATTAAGATGCAGACTGCAAAGCGTTTCATTCCGCGTCCCCCCTTCTGGGGATGTAGATGGTAAAGATGGAGCCTTTGCCCACTTCGCTCTTCACCGTCACCGTCCCGCCATGGAGTTTTACGATGGTATCCACGATGGAAAGGCCCAAACCCGTGCCGCCGGTCTCCCGGCTGCGGGCCTTATCCACCCGGTAGAATCGGTCAAAGATGTGCTTCTGGTCGCTTTCGGATATGCCCACACCGGTGTCCTCCACGTGGATCTGCACCCCATCTTCATCGCCGGTGGCATAAACCGTTACACTGCCCCCCTGGGGCGTGTATTTGATGCCGTTATTCACGATGTTTTCCACCGCCGTCTGCATCAATGTGGCATCACAGCTGATGGCAAGGTCGCTTTCTTTGCCGATGAGGCTGATGTGGTTTTCCTCAGCCAAAGGCCCCAGTACCCCGATGACCCGCTGGATCAAATCGCCCACTTCCACACGGCTGCGGGTGATCTTGTATTCCTTCTGCTCCGTCTGGGAGATCACCAACAGATCGTTCAGCAACGTGACCATGCGGTCGATCTGTTCGTTGATGTCCCCCAAAAACTCCTTGTAGGTGGCTTCGGGCACGCCATCCTGGTACAGCAGCGATTCCGCCAAAATCTTAATGGAGCTCAGCGGGGTCTTTAATTCATGGGATGCGTTTGCCACGAAATCGCTGCGGGTCTTATCCAGATTT
>SVGV01000029.1 GCA_015056185.1 Clostridiales bacterium
TTTGTTGATGTTCTCGTTAAACCAGGGGCCGATGCGGTCCACATAGAGGGAATAAGAGGTCAGCCAGTCGATGGCGGGGAAGTGGCGGCGGTACGCAAGGGCACTGCTCAAACCCCAGAAGACCTTGACGATGCGCAGCGTTGCCTGAGAAACAGGCTCAGAGATATCGCCGCCGGGAGGGGATACCGCGCCGATGGCGCTGATGGCGCCCTCACGGCCATCCTTACCGTTGCAGATGACGATGCCGGCCCGCTCATAGAACTCAGCCAGACGGCTGCTCAGGTATGCGGGGTAGCCTTCTTCACCGGGCATTTCTTCCAAACGGCCGGACATCTCACGCAGAGCCTCGGCCCAGCGGGAGGTACTGTCTGCCATGATAGCCACTTTATAGCCCATATCGCGGAAGTATTCCGCAATGGTGATGCCGGTATAGATGGAGGCTTCACGGGCGGCTACGGGCATATCAGAGGTGTTGGCGATGAGCACAGTACGCTTCATCAAAGGCTCGCCGGTGCGGGGGTCCTTCAATTCGGGGAACTCCATCAAAACGTCGGTCATCTCGTTGCCGCGCTCGCCGCAGCCGATGTATACGATGATCTCAGCATCGGCCCATTTTGCCAGCTGATGCTGTACAACGGTCTTGCCGCTGCCAAAGGGGCCGGGTACCGCAGCCACACCGCCCTTGGCGATGGGGAACAGGGTATCGATGACCCGCTGCCCCGTTACCATGGGTTCACGGGGGGCAAGTTTGGTTTTGTAGGGGCGGCCGCGGCGTACGGGCCAGCGCTGGAGCATGGGTACATCCACCAGCTCGCCCTTCTCGCTGCGGATGCGGCAGATGGGCTCTTCAATGGTGGCATTCCCTTCATGGATCCATTCCACCGTGCCGCTGACGCCGTTGGGCACCATAATGCGGTGTTCCACGGGGATGGTCTCCTGAACGATGCCCAGTACATCGCCTGCGCTGACGACATCGCCAACATTGGCTTTGGGCATAAACTCCCACTGCTTTTCCCGGTTCAGGCTGGGTACTTCCACACCGCGCTGGATGCGGTCACCGCTTGCTTTACGGATCACGTCCAGGGGGCGCTGAATGCCGTCAAAGATGGATTCAATGAGCCCGGGGGCCAACTCTACCGAAAGGGGATTCTCGGTGGATTCCACATCTTCACCGGGGCCCAGGCCTGCGGTCTCCTCATAAACCTGGATGGATGCCATATCCCCGCGCAATTCGATGATCTCGCCGATGAGCCTGCGCTCACCGATGCGGACCACATCATACATTTTACAGTCCGCCATACCGCTGGCCACGATCAGGGGACCGGATACTTTTACTACTTTGCCTGCCATTTATTCATCCTCTTTTCCGAACAAAATGTCGGCGCCAAGTGCCTTCTCCACATTTTTCTTCAGCAGGTCCATGCCAAGGCCCAAGCTCCCCTGGTTGCTGGGGATGGGGATGATGGCAGGATAGGGGGCGGTTTTAAACCGGTCGATCATATCCTGGATGCCCTGGGCCGCCTGCTCTGTGATGAAGATCACAGCATAACCTTCCCTCGCAAGGGTAAACACCGTGCGAGAGGCTTCGTCGTCATTCACTACGGGGTAAACATCGATGGACAGCGCTTTAAACCCCAGTACACTGTCTCTGTCTCCAATGGCCGCTATTTTACGCATAGAGTTCACGCAGCCTTTCCTTTACAAGTTCTTCCGACATGCCGTTGGCTTTGGCCACCATCACTAGGCGGATGGCCTGGGCCTCCCGCTCTTTGCCAAATAAGTAGCCCACCACCGGTGCCAGGGTGAAGGATTCCCCCCGGCGGGAGCGGAAAAACTCTAAAATATAATCGTCACAGCGCTTTTCCAACAAGGTCAATCGGCCGGTTTTTACGTATTCCTCCATGCCTTCCAAAATGGGGGCACCGAAGCGGCTGAGCCATAAAAACCGTGCAACGCCGTCGTCCGTTTCTTTTAACGATGCCACGAGCCTGTCGTGGTCCATCTTGCCGCCGGGCAAAAGGGCCCGTTTTAAAATATCGCTGCCATCGGGATTTTTACGCATCCTTAATGCCATCAAAAGGTTGTAAAGATCCGCCTGGGCGCTCACTGCTTCCACCACAACGGTCTCCCCGCTTTCCTTTGCAAGGAGGGCCATATCCGCAAAGCAGGCTTTATCCATAGCGAAGTCCACACCGCTGGGGGTGGCACTGCCGCTTTCGATCTGCCCAAGCAGCTCTTTGGCTGCCTTTTGCATGCTGGGGGTAAGGGCGCCCGTGTCCCCCTCTTTTAAGCGTTTCTCCAGCACTTCCGGCTCCACGATGCCAAGGGCGGTCAGCCCAATGCTGGGCCGGGAAAGCATCATGGATTTCAGCACCACTTTTACGTTGTGGCAATCATGCTTTAACAAAAATGCGTTGGTAGCCGCCTCGTTGGGCGTCACCTCACGGATGTACTCCGAGGTTTTCTGCAGTTCCGATTGGATCATGTCCTCGAAGGATCTGGCATCCTGGGTGCCGTAGCCCGCTTCTAAAAGGGATTGAAAGGCGCTTTCGGCACTTTCTGCCTCAAACAACCGCAAGATGCGCTCCGCCGTTAACAGCCGACCTTCCCTTACCCTGGTACGGGCAACCGCAAATGCGATGCTCTTTTGGGCCATGGGTCACGCCTCCTCACTGAACAGCAGCTTCGCCGTTTTCCCTTCTATTTCCTCACGCACCTGGCGCATCACCGCAGCGGTGCTGAAGTTTACCTCCATACTGCCCTGGCACAGCACCACGCCGCCGCTGATGTCCTCCCGCTTGGGCAAAAGGGTCAGTTCGCCCACTTTGCCGTCGGCCTTTAAGGCATCGTTCAGCTGTGCTACAAAGCCTTCGCCCAAACGCTCTTCATCCTTTGCGGGGGCGATCCCTTCGCTGCCGGTAGCAATGGCAGGCAGCAGAATGCCCATGTACGCTTTGCGGTAGTTTGCTTCATCCAGGGCTAAAAAGGCTTCTTTGGCCTTTAAAAATGCCTCGTCCAATACCCGGATCTTCTCGCTTAAGCGGAATTTCTTTGCATCCAGCTCGGCAACTGCCACATGGCGGCGCTCCGCATCGCTAAGCGCGGCCTTGGCGCTTTCTTCTGCGCCCTGGGTGATCCGCTCTGCTTTTTCCTTTGCCTGTGCAATCACACTTTCATAAGCCTGCTGGGCTTCCGCCTCAATGGCATCCGCCTTGGCCTTTGCTTCCGAAAGGATCCTGCCTGTGATCTTCTCCGTCATACTCCCACCCTCTTACAAGGACATGGGCAGGATGATCAGAAGGCTTGCCAACAGGGCAAATACAGCGTAGGTCTCTACCATGGTAGCCATGATGATGGCCTTACCCATTTCTTCAGGGCGCTTGCCGACCATGGCAATACCGGTGGCAGCACACTTGCCCTGAGCGATGGCAGAAAGCAGACCGCCGATGCCCATGATGCTGGCAGCAAACAAGATGATCAGGCCGTTTTCAACGGATACGTTTACCATGGTGCCCAACACGCCAACCTTGATCATAATGAGGAAGGCGACCAGCAGGCCGTAAATGCCCTGGGTACCGGGCAGCAGCTGCAGTACCAAGCAGCGGCCGAAGTTATCGGGGTTTTCAGCTACAACGCCGGCAGCGGCCTCACCGGCAATGCCTACGCCTTTAGCAGAACCTACGCCTGCCAAACATACGGAGATGGCAGCCCCTGCGATCGCAAAAACCTGTCCTAAAGAAAGTCCCATAATCATTTCCTCCTGTTATAGATTTTATATTTGGAATGCTTCAATCAATATTTCAGCTGCACGTATTTGGTGCGGTAGCCATAGGGCACAAATGCCCGTCCGTTGCCTTCAAAGAACTTGGAATAAAATTCGATGTACTGCAAACGGCAGGAGTGCACATAGGCGCCCAGTGCGTTGATGGCCAGGTTGAACCCGTGGCCCACAATGAGCACAGCGATGCCAAATACAATGCCGATGGGCGAGCCCATGAGCATGGTGCCGATGGTGTTAAACACCATGCCGATGACGCCGGTAGCGAGGCCAAGGCCAAACAAACGGGTGTAGGATAGAATATCGCTTACATAGTTCATCAGGCCATAAAGCCCGGAAAAACCGCCCATGATCTTCTTTAAAATGCCCTGACGGTCCCGCCCGGCGGTAAGCAAAATGCCCACAACGCCTAAAAGGGCAACGTACATCATAAAATCAAGGCCCAGCACCATGAGGGGCAGCCCCCACAGGATGCACAGCAAGAACCCGCAGTCAAAGATGGCATCCAGGGGATGACCATCCCTTATGAGCATAAAGGCTTTTGCCAATAACCCAACGCTGATGTGCACCACGCCAAAGGCCAGACAGACGACGATCATCATGATGGGCTCATCCATGGGGATAAACCAAAGGGCGGGCAACAGTTCTTCACCGAACCAGCCACCGAACAGGGCGCCCCAAATAAGGGTGCTGATGCCGCCCAGGCCCACCACAACAGTGATGGCGCCCATCATGCCCTTGGGCCGTACCTTCTTTAAGAAGAACAGGGCACCCAGAGCCAGCAGCATGCCGTAGCCTGCGTCGGATACCATCATCCCGAAAAACGCAAAGAAGAAGGGCGCCATCAGGAAGGTGGGGTCCAGCCCATTGTGGGCCGGCACGGAATACATATCCGTCACGGCTTCAAAGGGTTTTAACAGCTTGCTGTTGACGATGGCCGTGGGGGGCACTTCGCCCTCATCAGGCTCCACATCTTCGATCATCAGATCGGGGCAGACGGCAAACAGCTCTTTGCGCAGCTTTTCTCCGTCCTTTTTACGGATCCAGCCGGTCATCAAAAATGCCTTTGCGGTACCGCGGGCCATCTCCCCCGCCTCATCCCGGGCGGTGAGCAAGCTGTATTTATCAAAAGCGATCTGCATCTTGGGCATCACCGCAAGGGCCAGTTCCAGAGCTTTTGCCCCGGCAGCCTCGCGCCGTGCCTCCAAATCGCTGATCTTCCCGTTTAATGCGGCGATCTCATCGCTCACAAGGCCTTTGCCGTAGAGGGAGGCTTCGCTGTAGCCTGCCTGTCGCAGGGCTAAGCGCAGTTCCTCTTCCTCCTTGCGGTAGGCCACGATCAAAAGGGCAGCGGCATCGTCCTTTTCTCCAAATACCTCCAGGTGACTAAAGGGCTCGATGCGCTCCTTTAATTCCTCCAATGCATCCACAGGCACGGTACCCAGGCGCATCAGGGTATAGGGGGTGTCACAAACGGCATCCAGGCGGATGTCCATCTTTGCATAGGGGGCAAGGGCCGCCACAGCGTTTTGCCGCTGCAGGATCTCACTGCGCAGGCTGTTCAATTGCTGTTCCAGGGCCATGGCCTCGTCTGCAGCAGAAAAAACAGCCTCGTCATCGTAATCGAGGATCTCCTCCGGGGTCATCTCCGGTTTCGCCGTGAGCATCCCGCGCTTAGCTGCATGGTAGTTCTTTAAAAACCCCATGGCCGCTTCGATGCGCTCCAGCTTGCGCCTGGCTTCCCCATCGGAAGTCTGGGCGCCCGCAAGGCCCTCGGCCTCCTGGATCTGAGCCATATGCAAAATGGAAAGGGACTGCAGCCGCCGGCTTAAAGAGGGCAGATCCTCCCTAAGGCCGCCGATGAGCACCTTTTGCATTTTCTCAATTGCCATTGGTCCCGATCCTCTCTAACACAAACTCCACCGCCATGGGGATGCGCTCCCTTGCAGCCTCCGCCTGAGCGGAAAACTCCTGTTTGCGGATGCGCAAAATTTCGGCAGCCTTGTTTCTGCCAAAGTCATCGCCCATCTTGCGGTATTTGGCCCGGATGGCCTGGGCCTCTTCCTCCGCTTTTTCAATGATGGCCGCCGCGTCATTCCCGGCGGCCACATTTTTTGCCCTGGCGTTTTCGTTTGCCTTTGCGATCATAGCATCGGCTTCCAGCTCCGCCTCACGGATGGAGAGTACAACATCTCCGATCAAGGCATGTCACTTCCTTTTTTATTTGGTTCCAAAGAGCCGGTCGCCGGCATCGCCAAGACCGGGCACAATGTACTTGTTCTCATTCAGTTTTTCATCCACTACGCCAACATAAACATCCACATCGGGGTGTTCTTCCTGCATCACAGCGATGCCTTCGGGAGCAGAGATGATGGAAAGCAGCTTAATGTTCTTGCCGCCCCGCTCTTTAATGAAGTTGATGGCAGCAGCTGCGCTCTTGCCGGTGGCCAGCATGGGATCCACCACAAAGATATCCCGCTCTTCGATATCGGCAGGGAGCTTGCAGTAGTATTCCACAGGCAGATGGGTGACGGGGTCACGGTACAAACCGATGTGCCCTACCTTTGCACCGGGGATCAGGTTGATAAAGGCTTCTACCATGCCAAGGCCTGCACGCAAAATGGGCACAACAGCCAGCATCCGCCCGGAGATGATGGGGCTGGTGCACAGCTGGATGGGGGTCTTGACCTGTACATCCTTCATGGGCAGATCCCGGGTGGCTTCATAGGCCATCAAAGTGGCGATCTCATGCACCAGTTCGCGGAACTCCTTGGTGCCGGTGTTTTCATCCCGCAGAAGGGTGATCTTGTGCTTGATGAGGGGGTGATCCATTACCACTAATTTGCCTTGCTTATTCATTTGTTTTCGATCTCCGTAATTAAATTTACACGGTTTGCATGGCGGCCGCCGGCAAACTCGGTATCCAGGAAGGCGTCTACCATATCCATGGCAACGCTGGGGCCGGTCACGCGGGCACCCAGGCACAAGATGTGGGCGTTGTTGTGCTCACGGGACATACGGGCAGAAAAGCTGTTTTCGCAGCAGGCAGCACGGATGCCCTTAACTTTGTTGGCAGCCAGGCTCATGCCGATGCCGGTACCGCAGATGAGGATGCCTTTTTCACATTCTCCCCCTACGATGGCATTGCAAACGGGCTCTGCAATGGTAGGGTAGTCAACGCTGTCTGCACTGTAGCAGCCAAAATCCTTTACCTCTACACCCCGTGCCTTCAGGTGGTCAATGAGCACCTGTTTGAGTTCAAATCCGCCGTGGTCGCATCCGATGGCAAGCATATTACGCGCCTCCTAAGTAAGTAATTCAATAAGATTACGAAAATTTCCGCAGTAAACATTATACAACAATAGCTACCGGAAAGAAATAAAACTTTGTGAAAAAATGTATCAACATTCGGTTTCTGAAAATAAAAAGGAGCGAATTGGTCTACATAAGACCATTTCGCTCCATACCGGCTTTGATATCCGTATAAATTTCCTCCGCACAGGCGGTGTACACCTTATAACTGCCGCCATAGGGGTCTGCAATATCCCCCGGCACTCCATAAGCCCATTCCTTTAAAGTCAAGATCGGCGTGGGGCAATCGGGCGCATCCATTTTGATCTGGGCCACATGGGTAGTGGTCATGGTAAGGACCACATCCGCCCAATCCAGCAGCCAGGGGGATACCCGCTGGCTGATATGGCCGCTCAGATCCACCCCATACAGGTTACGGGCAGCCGTCACCGCATGGGCCGAGGCCTTCTGGGTGCCTGCTCCGTACCAGGTGGCTGCGGATTGCGCATAATGGGGCAGCTTTCTTTCGCTGCAGATCTTCATAAAAATACCCTCTGCCATGGGGCTGCGGCAGATGTTGCCGCTGCACACGAATAATACGTTCATCTTGTCACTCCTTATCCACCCGGTACCCCGCTGCCCGGATGGCCCGGTTCATATAGGCAAGGTTTTCGCCCCGGGTATCGGTGCCCAGTATCACAATAAACTCAGCCTTGCGCTCATCGGCTTCCCGCAGGGCATAAAACAACCCGTGTTCCCCCATAACATCGCAGGGGATCACATGGTCTTTGGCGGTAAGCCCGGGGCCTACCATCAACGCCCGCTTGCCTTCTCTAAGGGCCTTCATCAAAAGTTCTTCCCCTCGCTGCGCAGCGTGTTCCCCCACCACCAGGACTGCCTGGCCCCGGGGGGCATAGTGTTTGTGGAGCATCCCGGGAGACATGGCGCTGTCCGCTGTCACCTGCTCCAGCACGCCTTTTGCGATGCGGCAATCCCCCACCAATGCCGCCACCATTTCACAGGTGATGGCGCCTGGGCGCAGGATCACGGGGACGTCACCCGTGGCATCGATGACGGTGGATTCCAGCCCCAGTTCACAGGGGCCGCCGTCCAGGATCACGGGGATCTTCCCATCCAGGTCTTCCTTTACATGGCCAAGCTCCGTGGGGCTGGGCCGCCCGGAAAGATTGGCGCTGGGCGCCGCGATGGGCCCCGCCGCCTCGATGAGCCCCAAAGCGCCCTCATGCCGGGGCATACGGATGCCCACGGTGCTGAGCCCTGCCGTTACCTCTTTGGGCACCCAGGGTGCTGCGGGCACCACCAAAGAAAGGGGTGCGGGCCACAGCTTTGAAAGCTCTAAAGCAAGGGGGGTAAAATGCCCCGTTTCCTTTGCCATATCCATATTGCTTACATGGACCAATACCGGGTTATTGAGGGGCCGGCCTTTTACCGCAAAGATCCGTTTGACCGCTTGTGCATCTTTTGCAAGGCCGCCCAACCCATAGACCGTCTCGGTGGGGAAGGCGATAACATCCCCTCTTTTCAGGGCAGCTGCAGCGGCATTGATGCCTGCCTGCCGCTCTTCTTCCCGCCTTAAATCAAAATACAGGGTATCCATTACAGCGATTCTCCACTGGCGGAAAGGAGTTCGGCCCGCTCCTGCACAATAAGGGCCTCGATCATCTCATCCATATCTCCGTCCATAAAGGCAGGCAGCTTATACAGCGTCAGATTGATGCGGTGGTCGCTGACCCGCCCCTGGGGGAAGTTATAGGTGCGGATGCGCTCGCTGCGGTCGCCGCTGCCCACCTGGCTGCGGCGGTTCTGGCTCATCTCGTCATCCTGCTGCCGCTTGATGTGGTCCAAAAGCCGGCTTTTTAACACCCGCATGGCTTTTTCTTTATTTTTCAGCTGGGATTTCTCATCCTGGCAGGTGACCACCAGCCCCGTGGGCAAATGGGTGATGCGTACCGCACTATCGGTGGTGTTGACGCTCTGGCCGCCGTGGCCGCCCGAGCGGTATACATCCACCCGGATGTCATTCTGGCTGATCTCCACTTCCACGTCCTCCGCCTCGGGCAAAACGGCCACGGTGGCGGCGCTGGTGTGGATGCGCCCCTGGCTTTCCGTTTCGGGTACCCGCTGCACCCGGTGGACGCCGCTTTCAAACTTTAAGCGGCTGTAAGCCCCTTTGCCGGCGATGACAAAGATGACCTCTTTAATGCCGCCCATATCCGCCTCGCTTAAAGACATCAGTTCCGTCTTAAAGCCGTGGCGCTCGGCATAGCGCTGGTACATGCGGTAAAGGTCCCCCCCAAAGAGGGCCGCTTCCTCGCCGCCGGTGCCGGCGCGGATCTCCATCACCACGTTTTTATCGTCGTTTTCATCCTTGGGCAAAAGCAAAATGCGGATGCGCTCCTGAGCCTCCATAAGCTCCTTTTCCAGTTCACGCAGTTCTTCTTCCGCCAGTTCCCCCATCTCGGGGTCATTGAGCATGGATCTCAGATCCTCCGCTTCCTGCTCCATGGCGGCATATTTGTCATACTCGTGGGCTACCTCTTCCATGGAGGCGTGCTCTTTGACCAGTTTCCGCCACTGATCCATATCCGCCATGGTCTCGGGCTTTGCGATCTCCTGGCTTAAAAAATCATAGCGGTTTTTGATCTCTTTTAATTTATTGATCATAGTCCTTCCCATCGGGCCGCAACGACCCGAAGCCTTTCCTCCATATCCCGGTAGGTCTCCACCCGGGTAAATCCCTGTTCTGTCAGCATCACACACAATCGTTCCGATTGCCCCATGCCGTGTTCCATCACAAGCCAGCCGCCTTTATGCAGATGCTCTTTCGCCTTTGGGATGATGCGGCGGTAGCAATCAAATCCATCTTTCCCTGCGTATAAAGCCAAATGGGGCTCGTGGCCATCCACCATGGCCATCACCTCTTCGCCCTCTCCAATATAAGGGGGGTTGGATGCGATGATGTGGAACTTTTCATCCATAAAGGGGGTAAAGAGATCCCCTTCCTTAACGGGCACAGGTGCGCCCAGCAAGGCTGCGTTTTCCCGTGCGATCTGGGCTGCAATGGGGCTGATGTCCCCCATTACCACCTCTGCGCCCGTTTCCAGGCTTAGGGTAATGCCGATGCACCCGCTGCCGCAGCACAGATCCAGCACCTTGTCGTCGGGGCGGATCTTATCCACACACACGGAAACCAGCGTTTCCGTATCCCGTCTGGGGATGAGCACCCCGGGCCGCACGGCAAAGGCTCTGCCATAAAAATATGCCCGCCCGGTAATATACTGGGTGGGCTCGCCATCAAGGCGCCGCAAAAAGCCCTCTTTCAGCACGGCTGCTTTGGCGGCATCCATGGGGGTATTAGGCAGCATCAGGATGCGCTCCATGGGCATGCCCAATGCCCATTCCAACAACAAGCGGCTGTCGGAGCGGGCATCATCGTTATCGACCGCAAAAAAGCTGCGGGTCATGGCGCTTAATGCCGCCATGGGGCTTAATGCACAAAAATCAATCATCCGTATCGGCGGCTTTTACCGCAGCCGCTGCTACCTCAAGCATATCATCGGTGGGTTCACGGGTGGTCAAATACTGCAAAAACAACCCGGGTGCCCGGACGATCTTAGCTAACACATTCTCTCTTCTTGCAAAGAATTTCAGCACCTCATAGGCCACGCCCGCCACAACGGGGATCATCAAAATACGGATGCCCGCCCGCATCAGGGGGTTTGCCTGGATGCCCAATAAAGAAAACAGCAAAATGCTGACGATCATCACCAAAAACATATAGTTGGTGCCGCAGCGGGGGTGTAAGCGGGTATACTTGCGGGCGTTCTGCGCATTCATCTCTTCCCCGTTTTCATAGCAGAACAGGCACTTGTGCTCCGCCCCGTGGTACATATAGACCCTGCGCATATCCGGCATGATGGCCACCGCAGCCATATACAAGATGAACAGCAGCATACGGAATAGCCCTTCCAATGCCAGCAGCCCCGGCCCGGGGGGCAAAATGAGCCCCGCAAGCAAGGTGGGGGTCACAAAAAAGATGCCCAAAAACAGGGCGATGGCCACCACAGCCACAATGCCGGTGGTCACCATTTTGGATTTTTGTGAAACCTCGATTCCCTCATCTTCCTCAATGAAATCCGCAGATTTCATCAGCATGCGAAAGCCGACCATCAACTGTTCCACCAGATTGACGCTCCCGCGGATGATGGGCCACCCCAGCCATTTATGTTTCTTTGCGATGGGGGTATTGTGTTCGCTTACGGTGGTAATGGTGCCGTCCTTACGACGCACGCACATTACGGTTTTTTCACCGCATTTGATCATAACCCCTTCCATGACGGCCTGGCCGCCCATGGGTTTTACTGCCATACTTCACCTCTAATTAAGAAAAAAACAGACCGAAAAAATCGGTCTGTTTCCTTTCGGGCGGCTTACAGCCCGTAACGTTTCTTAAACCTGTCAACGCGTCCGCCGGTGTCTACCAGTTTCTGCTTACCGGTATAGAAAGGGTGGCACTTGGAGCAGATTTCCACCCGCACCTCTTTTTTGGTGGAACCGGTGGTGAAAGTCTCGCCGCATGCGCAACGCACAACGCATTCCCCATATGCAGGGTGTATGTTCTCCTTCAATCGACTCACCTTCTTCGTCTAAAAATAGCATTGTGTATTATAGCATCACTCAAAATGGAAATCAAGGGTTAAATGCAAATTGCTTTACAGATTCCCATCCCCGCCGTTGGATTCGTTTTTTAAAGCCGTAACCGCCTGTTTAAAGGCAGCAGAGCCCGTTGCAAACCCGGCAGCCATGGTCAAAAGCGTGGTGAGCATGATGTTGATGCCAAGGTTTAAGCAGGCGCCCATAACTAAAAACTCCGCCATAAACCAGTAGAGGATCATTTTAAAGATTTGAGCACCGGCTTTTTTGCCTGCCGCTGCGTATATCATGCGCAAACGGCCCGTCAGGCTGATCATCAGTATGATGTCAAACATCTCTTACCTCCCGATGGAATAACCGTCTTTCTCCATTATCCTAATATAATCCATCAGGTTTGTCAAAAATTCGTCATTGCCGTCGGTGCGCATCATCAGCTCAATGAGGTGCTCCGTCACTTCCTGGGGGCTGCCGCTGCTCATCATTTTTCGCAGGGCCCATACCCCCTCCAGCTCCCGCTGGCTCAGCAGCAGCTCTTCCCTTCTGGTGCCGCTGCGGTAGATATCAATGGCGGGGAAGATGCGCTTTTCGCTCATCTTACGGTCTAAATGCAGCTCCATATTGCCGGTGCCCTTAAACTCCTCATAGATGATATCATCCATCCTGGAGCCGGTATCCACAAGGGCGGTGGCGATGATGGTCAGGCTGCCCCCGTGTTCGATGTTCCTGGCCGCGCCAAAGAACCGTTTGGGCTTATAAAGGGCACCCGGGTCCAGGCCGCCGCTTAAACTGCGGCCGGTGGGGGCGATGGTCAGGTTATAGGCACGGGCCAACCGGGTGATGCTGTCCATCAGCACCACTACATCCTTGCCCATTTCCACCAGGCGTTCTGCCCGTTCCAGCACCATCTCTGCCGCCCGGGTGTGGTGCTCCGGCTCTTCATCAAAGGTGGAATAGATCACATCCCCCTGGATGGATCGGCGCATATCCGTCACTTCTTCCGGCCGCTCATCGATCAAAAGCACCATCAACTCCACATCCTTGTGGTTTTCCGTGATGCTGTTGGCGATCTTCTTCAGCATGATGGTCTTGCCGGCCTTGGGCGGGGATACGATCAACCCCCTCTGCCCCTTGCCGATGGGTGCGATGAGGTCGATCATGCGGATGGAAAGGTCTTTCTTTGCATCCGCCCGTTCCAGGGTCAGCCGCTCTTCCGGGTAAACAGGGGTCAGGTCCTCAAAGGGCACCCTATGTGCCGTTTGGCTGGGGTGCAGGCCGTTGACCTCATCGATGTACAAAAGGGCCAGGTTTTTATCGTAATCCTTGCCGGGGCGGGTCTTGCCCTTGATATGGTCCCCGGTCTTCAGCCCAAACCTGCGGATCTGAGCCATGGAAAGGTACACATCGTTGGGGCCGGGCATGTAGTTTTCCGCGCGTAAAAAGCCATAGCCATCGGGCAGGATCTCCAGCACACCGCTGGCCTCGCCGCATTCCCCGTTTGCCAAAAGCTCCGCCACTGCATCCCGCACCTCATGGGCGGGGCGCTGCTGACGGTACTGCCCCGCGGGGTAAAAGCGGCTGCGCCGCTGCTGGTACCGTTCTTCTCTGCCATCCTCCCGGGGGGCAGGGGGTTGTTCCACCACAGCTTCCCCCTTGGATTCTTCCCTGGGCGCGTCTATCTTGTGCAGCTCTGCAGCAGGTGCCGCCTGTTCCATCGGGATGCTCTCCGGCTCATCCGCCGCGGGCATTTTGGGGTCGATCATCAGCAGCTCTGCCACCGCGTCCTGGGTGGTTCTTGCTTTAGGCGGACGGCCCCGGCGTTTGGGCGCAGCAGGCTCAATTTCAACTTCTGCATCCTTTGCTTTGGGCGGGCGGCCCCGGCGTTTGGGTGCATCGGGCACCGCCTCGGTTTCTGAAGCCTTTGCCTTGGGCGGACGGCCCCGGCGCTTGGGCGCAGCAGGCACTGCCTCGGCTTCTTGTGAAACCGGGGTCTCTACAGGCATTTGTTTTGCCAAAATTGCTTTGATCAAATCCGCTTTATTATACGTGGTCACGTATTTCACACCCAGTTCTTTTGCAAGTTGGCGCAATTGAACAAGGCTGCGGCTTTCATAAGATTGTTCCATGCAGTTCCTCCAAAGATATGGACGTGAAAAAAAGAAAGGAAGCCGGATCGGCTACGCTTATTATACCCTTCAAAAATACCCAATTCAATGGCACAAACCGTCGAATCTCCGCTTCTTTTGTAGAGTTTCTTCCTGACAAAAAACAAAAAAGCCGACCGAAGTCGGCTTTTCTATTTTATTATTTCAGTGCCTCTGCAATGAACGCCCTGAACAGGGGGTGGGCATCATCGGGGCGGGATTTAAACTCAGGGTGAGCGGATACCGCCATCATAAAGGCTTTTCCGTCAGCTTCCAGCGCTTCTACACGGCCTTCTTCGCCCACGCCGGTCACGGTAAGACCGCTGAGCAGATCAGCGTCCTTTTCGTACATATAGCGGTCCAGACGATGACGCTCGGTGACTTCTAAAGTGCCGTAGAGCCCTGCGATGCAGCTGCCTTCTTTTAAAGCCATGGTGCGGGCACCCATGCGCATCTCGCCGTTTTCAAAGGGAGCATCGGCATTCACGCTCAAAGCCAGCGCTTCCAGAGCTGCACCGGTAAACAAACAGGGCTTGTCCAGTTCGCTGCAGGCTTTTGCCACGTTGATGTGGCCCTCGCCCATGGGTTCACCATAAGCAGCGGGGATCAAAATGCCATCCACAGATGCCACGGCAGCTTTGGCTGCATCAGCATCGGCCAGATTTGCGGTATCAAAATACTGGATCTTCACAGAAGCTTCGTTGGCGATGCCGCCGTGGCGGATGGCCTCCGCTGCGGAGAAGTAGGCATCGTGCAATTCCACAAACTCGCCCACCAGGCCGATGGTCACCGCATGCTTGGGGTTAGCCAGTACATTGATCATATGGCTCCATTTTTCCAGATCGGGGGTGTCATCGCCAAGGTTCAGCTTTTTGCAGACCAGGTCATCCAAACCTTCCTCATGGAGGAGGAGAGGCACTTCATAGATGTTGGCACAGTCCACATTGGCCACGACGCTTTCGGCACCCACGTTGCAGAACAAAGCGATCTTCCGTTTGACGGAATCGGAGATGGGCTCTTCCGTACGGCAAACGATGATGTCAGGCTGGATGCCAAGGCTGCGCAGGCTGCTTACGCTGTGCTGGGTGGGCTTGGTCTTCAATTCACCGGCGCTTGCCACATAGGGCAGCAGCGTCACATGGATGAAGCAGCAGCTGTCTGCGCCCATTTCACTGCGCATCTGGCGGATGGCCTCAATAAAGGGCGTGGATTCCATATCGCCCACGGTGCCGCCGATCTCGGTGATGACCACATCGGGGTGTACGCTGTAAGCAGCCGCCCGGATGGTGTTCTTGATCTCATCGGTGATGTGGGGGATGACCTGCACGGTGTTGCCGCCGTACTCGCCCCGCCGCTCTTTTTCGATGACGGAATAGTAGATCCGCCCGGAGGTGCAGTTGCTGTACCTGCTATGGGCATTGTTGGTGTAGCGCTCATAGTGGCCGATGTCCAGGTCACATTCGTGGCCGTCGTCAGTCACATAAACCTCGCCATGCTGAAGGGGCGAAAGGTTGCCGGGGCCCAGGTTAATGTAGGGGTCCATCTTCTGAATGACCACTTTTTTGCCGCGGCTCTTCAAAAGGTTGCCCAAAGAAGCAGCGGTAATGCCCTTACCCAGGGAGGATACCACGCCTCCCGTGATGAAAATAAATTTCGTTTCCATAGTTCCCCCTAGAAAATTGTTTATTTATACTCCATTAATAAGACACGTTTGGCTCTGGGCAGATCCTCAGGGTTTAACTCCAGAGTTGCAGAAGAATACTCGCTCACCGCATATTCGTTCTGCCGCATGAGTTCCATATAGGCTTCCTGGGTTGCAATGGGAAGGCTGCTGCTTTCCTTGGTGCGGTAGTGCATGGGGATGGCCACCGTGGGGCGCAGCTGCTCCGTCACCTCGGCTGCCGTTTCGGCATCGATGGTGTAGTAGCCGCCTACGGGCACCATCAGCACATGGCATTTGCCGATGGCCGCAACCTGCTCATCGCTGAGCTTATGGCCAAGATCACCCAAATGTACGATGCGCACGCCGTCTGCATCGATACAGCGCACGATGTTTTTGCCCCGCTCGCTGCCGCCGTTGCCATCATGGTAGGTCTCTACCCCCTTAAGGCCAAAGCCGCATACCTTTGCAGCCTCTACCCCTTGGGCAAGGGTAAAACCGGCAGGAAGATTCTCAACATAGTTGTGGTCCCCATGGTTGTGAGAGCACACCACAACATCGGCTTTACGATCTTTTACGGGGTAACCCACGCTGTCGTTATAGGGGTCGATCAGCAAGGTGGCGCCGTTACTCAGCTCCACGCTAAAACATGCATGCCCGTGATAATTGATCTTCATCTTACTCCACCTCACAAATAAACCTCCGTTATTATACCACGATTTTGTGCCCTGTCTAATAAAAACGGCCAAAACAATGCGTCTTTTTTTGCATCTTATTCCATTCTTCTCGGGATGCACCGCTAAGGGCCACACAGCTTCCTTCTTTTCTTCACATTTTTTTCATTTAATCGGGGTAAAGGCCCAGCAGTTCGCCGATGTAGCTGCGGTACACCACCCCCTCCTCTTTTTGCTGTGCTGCCGTGCTTTGCCCGGCCTCTACCAAACACAACGGGGGGAAGAGGACGCACCACCAGTTTTCCCCTTGGGCGCTGCCCAGTTCCACCCGTAAGGCATAGTAATCCCCCTTAGGGAAGGTGATGCCCCCATACTCCCGCTTTGGGAAGGGGTACACCCCAACCGATGCCGATGCGCCGTAATCCGCCCCCTTTGCCGTAAGCACCTCCCGGGCTACTGTGCACAATTCCTCTTTGTGGCTTTGGGCGTAAGCATAGGCATCATAAAAATCCGTGCTTTCACTTGCCCACTCGCCCATGTGGGCAACAAGGGCATCCCGCACCAGGTACTTTAATTCCTGGTCTTCTGCAGAATTGCTGTTGGCCACCACATGGAGCCGCAGCACCGGGGGGATGCTCCCCCATTCTCCCCTTGCCCCCGGGCCCAGGGCCAACGCCGCCATAAGGTATAACAGCCATTTTTTGATCATTTTTTCCTCCAATTCCGGTTTTATCAATTATGGCTATTATGGGCAGGTTTTTTTCCTTTTAATCTATGCATTTTCAGTGGAATTAATATGGTAATCCATGCCGTGATTTGCTAATATAGAATGAAAGGGGGCTGGCCCACATGGTACGGATGCTTTGTTATGCAAAATTGAATCTCACACTGGATGTAGTGGCTAAACGCCCCGATGGATACCATGAGTTGGATTCCATCTTTCATACCGTCAGCATCTACGACAGGCTTACCCTCAGCCGGGATCACGTCAGCGATTCCATCACCGTTACCTGCAACAAACCCATCCAGGGGGAAAACATCGTCACGGCGGCAGCCCGCATCTTTTTTAAGATCACCGGCATTGAGCCCTGTGGTTTAAAGGTCAACATCGAAAAGAACATCCCCATCCAGGCGGGCATGGGCGGCGGCAGTGCCGATGCCGCAGGCATGCTCCATGGCCTGTGCGCCCTGTTTCATGTGGAATTAAAGCCCAGCCTCATGCACAAGGCCGCACTGTACTTGGGGGCCGATGTTCCCTTCTTACTCCATGGCGGCACGGCCATCGCCTCCGGCATTGGTGAGCAGCTCTACCCTGTGGATTGCAAACAGACGCTGCACTTTTTAGTGGTCAAGCCCAACGAAGGCCTTTCCACCAGGGAGATCTTCTCCAGGGTGGATGTGAACAACCTTTCCAGCTGGCCCGATACCCACAGCTTCGTCGCAGCCCTGCAGGAGGGCCGCACCAGGGATCTCGGTGCCTCTGCCGGCAACTCCTTAGAGCCCATCGCAGCGGATCTTCTGCCCGTCATCCGGCAGATCAAAACGGATCTTACCAACATGGATGCCATCTACGCTTCCATGACGGGCACTGGCTCTGCGGTCTTCGGTGTGTTTGACAGCAAGCTGGCAGCCCTGAGGGCCTATGAAAAGCTCGTAGGCAAGTACGATTATGTAGAATACGCTTTCTCCGTCCCCAACGGGGTGGAGGTATTCCGTTAACGCCCATTTGCCCCGTTTTTACGGGGCTTTTTTGATTGAAAAAGGGAGGCATCGCCTCCCTTTTTGTTTACCCTTCCGGCCGCAGCAGCAACAGCAGCTTTTGCCCCGGCTGCAGCCGTTCTTCCACATCCCCATTCTGGTTTTTGATCACATCCTTATGGATGCGGTACCGCTTTGCCACATCCCACAGGGTATCCCCCGGCTGCACAAAGTACACCAGGATCCCGGGTGGTACGGCATCGGCAGCGGGGGTATCCAGCACCTCCATCCCCGTTACCAGGGTGGTATGGATGCCCCTGAACCCTTCGCAGCTGTAGCTGACAAGGGCGCGGATCTCCACCTCATCCCCCACGGGCACCGCCTGGACCTGCTCCGGGCAGATGCGGCATAAAAGGGTCTGCGCATCCCCCAGATCCACTCCCGGCTCCCTTAAACGCAGCGGTACTTCCCCCATGGCCATGTAGATGCCCCCATCATAGCCCAGATAGGTCACCTGACAGCTGAGCATCCCTTCCAGCACCAGCACGCCGTCTTCCCCATAGGCCCGGGCGGCGGCGGGTAAAAGGGCGCAGGCCAGCACCCGGCTGGGCACAGGGGAATCCCCCAGGGGCATCCGCTCCCGAATGGCCCCCGCCGCCGTGCGGCTGATGCACTGCTCGGCAGCATGGATGGAAGCCGTTTGCAGTTCCACCTCCTTTTGTATGCCGTAAGCATCGCCGATGCCCACAAACCCAAACCGCCGGCGGCTGCACACCGCCATGCGGCACAGTGCGGAGATTTTTAATGCATCCCCTGCTTCATCCAGTTCGCAGTAGATCTTGCCCACCTGGGCCCTGACCTCGATGTCCCCATCCAAGTCACTGGCATCCATCTCTTCATGGAACTCCAGCGTGCCGCAAAAAGAGCTGATGGGCGCACTTTCTTCCCCGGTGGTATAAAGTACGCTTAGCTTCAATTCCCCGCTTATGACAAGCTGTTCCCCATTGAACACCGCCTGTTTGCATTGGGCAAAGCCTGTAGCGTAAAGCACCCGTTCCACCGCAGGGATGCCCGCTGGGATGGGGATGCTGCCCTCGATCTCTCCCGTCAGCTTCATGCGGCCGGCACTGCGGGTAAAGTGCACCTCCCTGGGCAGCACACAGGCATCTTTAGGCGCTTCCTCCACCCCCATGGCCACAAGGGGGATCTCGTGCTCCACGGTGCAGCACAGATCCACCGTCACCGTGAGCCCCAGCTCCCGCCCGTTTACCAGGCGGTATTCCAGTGCGGCGGGCAGAGCCTCTGCCAGCACATCCATCCCCTTTTTTGCCTGGGGCAGATCCACCACCGCCTGAAAGGGAGATGTGGATTCATAGGCGTGGGTGAGATTATCTTTACACAAATAGCAGATGAGCACCGTCACCTCGCCCCCAAGGGATACCCGGTCCCCCTCTGCCTCCTGCATGGTGATCTGGGCATAGGGCACGAGCTGGATGATCCGCTCCATCTCGGGCATGCCCATGGGTAAAAGGGCGGTGCCCTCCACCACTGTTTGGCCCGGTTCTCCTATCAAATGGCTCAGGATCCGCCTTTCATTCTGGTTTCGTTCCATCTTATGACCCCCATCATATAGTCTCGTCTAAGTAAACTTATGGCCCCTTTCGGGCAAATATACCCAATAAAAAAAGGTGCCGTGCACCTTTTCATTCCATGAGCTTCAATTCCAGGTTCTTTGTCAGAATATCCCCGTAGGTGTAGCTTAACAGCCCCGCACTGCCGCCGCCATCCACATAGATGGTAAACACACTGGGGTAGGTGCCCCCAATGACGCCCTCGTTCACCTCGCTTTTGCTGCGGCCCCGCTTGGCCTTTACCCACACCTTTTTGCCGATGTTCCGCTCCATCTCCGCCCTGATCCGTTCCAATTCCGTCATATTCCACCTCCGGTACCGTTAGCATAACCCAAAGGTGCTTGGCATATTCCCCCTTTTTTACCACAGAAAAAACAAAGGGGCACAAGGCCCCTATGCGCTTAGCTCCATGCTGAGCTTATCCGCCACCAGGGCAATGAACTCGCCGTTGGTGGGTTTATCGTTCTTGGTATAGATATGGAATCCAAAGATGCGGTTGATGTTTTCGATCTTCCCCCGGGACCACGCCACATCGATGGCATGGCGGATGGCCCGTTCCACCTTGCTGGGGCTGGTATCAAAATGCTCTGCAATGGCGGGGTATAATTCTTTTGTGATGCGGTTCATCACGCCGCCCCCTTCCACCACCAGGCGCACCCCATAGCGCAGGTACTGGTAGCCCTTGATGTGGGCGGGGATGCCCACCATCAAAAACACGTTGGTGATCTTTTCATCCAGGGGTTTTAAGGAGGGCACAGGCACGCCGTTGCCCACACGGGTGCTTGCCGCCTGGCCGGCCACCTCCAGCGTGCGCCTATAAAGGCTTTCGATATTCAAGGGCTTTACCATGTAATACCGCGCGCCTAAATCGCAGGCCCGATGGACCATCTCCTCCGTACCCAGGGCGGATATCACGATGACAGCGGGCTTCTTCCCCTCCATCTGTGCCACCCGCTCCATCAAAGCATAGCCATCTAAATTGGGCATCACCAAATCGGTGATCAAAATATCGGCATCCTTCAAATAGCTCAGCGCCTGCCTGCCATCGTACACGGCTTTTAACAGTGCAATGTCATCCCGCTTTTGAAAGTAGGCGGCTATGGCATTGCACAGTTCTTCATTGTCCTCTACGATCAGCACCTTTTTCTTGTTGTTCATCCTTTTACCCTCCAACTCGCCTTCTTTTTTGACGATCGTCAATTTTATAAGCACCACTAAATATTGTGGTTTACAGCA
>SVGV01000030.1 GCA_015056185.1 Clostridiales bacterium
CTTCAGCGGGTCAGAGGGGAGGATGGTATACCCCATAGCGCTCAGCTTTGCCTTTGCGTCATCAATCGAGCAGATGGTCTGCTTTAGCTTGTTTTGGTAGCCATCGCTTAAATAGCGGTTGCAGAGGTCCAGGGACTGCAGCGTCAAATAGCTGGGGCTGGTGCTCCCAAAGATGCCCATTGCGGTTTTGGCTATGTGCCCGACTTTACTTGCGGCATCGTGGCTCAGGTGCAAATAGGCTCCCCCCGTTAATACGGGCAGTGTTTTGTGGGCGCTGTCACAGCAAAGGTCTGCCCCCAGGTCCATGGGGTGCAGAGAGGGCTGTAAAAACTTTAAATAAGCTCCGTGGGCGTTATCCACCAAAAGGGGCACGGCGTAACGGCGGCAAACCTTTGCAACGGCAGCCACATCCACCATACCGCCCAAATAATCCGGCGTGGTCAAATAGACGGCAACGGGCTTGGTGTCGGCATTTTTAAGGGCGGTTTCCACATCTTTCGCTGTAATGGGGCAGCTGCAGATGGAATGGGCGCCATCCTCCGGGTAAAGCCAGTTTACTGTTAGATCCAATAACGCGCAGCCGTACAAAAATGCCTTATGGGCATTGCGCCCTGCAAGGATCACGGGTTTTTCGCAAGGGGCCGCCAACTGCATCGCCAAATACAGCATCCCTTTGATGCACTGGGTGCTGCCTTCGGTGGAATACAGCGTCCTGCCGCTGCCAAACAGCTCTGCGGCGTAGCCTTCGCTTTCCATAATAATGCCATCCGCCTCGTAAAGGGCATCGGCTCCGGTGATCTCGGTGATATCCCGGTATTCGCAGCCCAAATAGGGGGCACCTTTGTGCCCGGGCATATGCATTCTGTGGGGGTTCTGTTCCACATAGCTTGTAACGTAATCGTAAATGGGTGTATTCATGGTGCGCTCCTTTTCTTCATCATAGCCTATCCGGGCACCCTTGCCAATGGCGGATTCCCGGTTGAGGGGTTTAGCCGCCCTGGAATCGGTGCAAAATTACAAAATGCCGGGCATATTTTGCCCCGTTCGGGCAAACTACAAAAAACATCGCAGGGCGGGGGATACCATGAAAACACGAAACAAAAGTACAGCACAGCAGATCAACCTGCTGTTTTTACAACAGGCGCAGCAGTTCAACCGGGGCAAATGGGGCCGGGCCCGGTGTCAGGCCACCTTAACGGGTACCTGTACGCTGAGTAATCAGGAGGAGCTGCGCCGTCAATTCGCAAAAGAGGTCTCCCGTATGCTGGCGTCGGAAGGCCTTTTGGTGCTTGGCCGCGGCATGGTACAAAAACAGATGCCCTATTTGACGGAAGAAGAGGCAGCCTACATGGGCAGCGTAGTGGTCAGCTGCTTTCACGATGCTTCCGGCAATACTTTGGGCTCCCTTTCAGATGAGATCTACCGGCGCATGGCGGATTGCATGGCCCGGGGCGGCACCTTTTCCATCCAGGGATTTATCCGCTTTCGGTTAAAGGATTACACCGCAAAGATGCAGGCATCCCTTGATGGAGCGGTGGAACATATGCTCAGCTGTTATGAGCAGGAGGTATATGTAGAAGGGCTGAAGGAGGTGCTCAGCCAGAGGGAAACCATGGGGGAGGGGGTGTGGATCACCTTTTTTCATCAGGGCTCCCTTGTTTTAAAGGATGATCTCGGCCGCCGCATCGCCCTGACCCCCTCAGAAGAACAAAAGGCAAGGGCCTATGGCTTAACGGAAGAGGACCTCGTCCTGTGCTGTTTAATGGCATTAAACCCCGCCATCATCCATTTAAAAGATTCCCCCGGGGTGCTCTATGCCGGCTTTTATTCTGTTTTGAAAGGAGTTTTCGGCGATCGGGTCATTGAAGCGCCCCGCCACAGTTGACAGCCTTTTATAAACTAAGTATAATGCACAATTAGAGAGAATATTTCGTGTGTTGACCTTGGACACGCTGTTTGCACCCCTTACGTTAGAGAGGCCCGCCTTGGCTGGAAGCGGGCTGTAATGTGCAAAGGGTACCACCGGGCGAGCACGGGCGCATCCTGCGTTAACGGAAATGAAGCGGCAACTGCAAGAAGGGTGGAACCGCGGGCAAAAGGCCCGTCCCTTCGCGGGTTGCTTTTTATTTTTCTCATCAATGTTTTGAAAGGATGATTCAACATGATCGTCAAATTGCCCGACGGGAAAGTGCTGGAACTGGAAAACGGCGCAAACGGCCTTGCTGCTGCAGGTGCCATCGGCCGCGGCCTGTTAAAGGCTGCTCTTGCCATTAAGGTAAACGGTGAACTCCGCTCTCTGCAGGAGTCTTTGTGTGATGGCGATGAGATCTCCATCATCACCGCTAAGGATGAAGAGGCCCTTGGCATCATCCGCCACACCGGCAGCCACATCCTGGCTCAGGCTGTGCTCCACGTCTTCCCCGATGCCAACGTCAAGCTGGGCATCGGCCCCGCTTACGCCGGCGGCTTCTATTATGATTTTGACCTCAATCGCTCCATCAGCGTGGAGGATTTCGATGCCATTTCTAAAGAGATGGATCGCATCATCAAAGAGGATCTGCCCATCGTGCGCAGCACCAAATCCCGGAAAGATGCCATTGCATGGGCCAAGGCCAAGGAAGATCCCTATAAAGAGGAACTGGTAGAGGCCATTGAAGAAGGCAGTGAGATCTCCTTCTACACCCAGGGCGATTTCACCGATCTGTGCGCAGGCCCCCACCTGCCCAGCACCGGCAAATTTAAGCACTTTAAACTGATGAGCGTTGCAGGTGCCTACTGGCGCGGCGATGAGCACAACCCCATGATGCAGCGCATCTATGCCACAGCTTTTGCCTCTAAAGATGAGTTGGATGAGCACCTGCGCCGCCTGGAAGAAGCCCAAAAGCGGGATCACCGCCGCCTGGGTAAAGAACTGGATCTCTTCTCTATTTTAGAGGAAGGCCCCGGCTTCCCCTTCTTCCATCCCAAAGGCATGATCATCATGAACAACCTTTTGGATTTCTGGCGGAAAGAGCACACCCGCCGGGGCTACCAGGAGGTCAACACCCCCATCATCCTGTCCCGTCAGCTGTGGGAGCGCAGCGGCCATTATGACCACTACCGGGATAACATGTACTTTTTGAAGATCGATGAAGAGGATTTCGCCATCAAACCCATGAACTGCCCCGGCGGCATCCTCATGTATAAGCGCAAGCCCGTCAGCTACCGTGATCTGCCCATCCGCATGGCAGAACTGGGCGTGGTGCATCGCCATGAGCTTAGTGGCGCCCTCCACGGCCTGATGCGCGTACGCAAATTCACCCAGGATGATGCCCACATCTTCATGACGCCCGAGCAGATCAAAGAAGAGATCCTGGGCGTACTGGATCTGACGGAATACTTCTACAGCGTATTCGGCTTTAAGTATTTTGTAGAGCTCTCCACCCGTCCCGAAAACTCCATGGGCAGCGATGAAGATTGGGACCGCGCAACGGAAGCTTTGAAAGAAGCCCTTGAAGCTAAGGGCTGGGATTACAAGATCAACGAAGGCGACGGCGCCTTCTACGGTCCCAAGATCGACATTCATCTGGAGGACTGCATCGGCCGTACCTGGCAGTGCGGCACCATCCAGCTGGATTTCCAGCTGCCCGAGCGGTTTGATTTGACCTACGATGGCAGCGACGGCAAAGAGCATCGGCCCATCATGATCCACCGCGTGGTGCTGGGCAGCATCGAGCGGTTCATCGGCATCCTGACGGAGCACTTCGCAGGTGCATTCCCTCTGTGGCTGGCCCCCGTACAGGCCCGTGTGATGACCATCACCGACCGTGCCATCCCCGCCGCCAAAGCCATCCGCGACCAGCTGATGGAAGCCGGCATCCGGGTAGAGCTTGACGAGCGCAACGAGAAGATCAACTACAAGATCCGTCAGGCTCAGCTGGAGAAGATCCCCTACATGCTGGTATTGGGCGACCGCGAAGCGGAAGAGGGCACCGTGGCACTGCGCAAGCGGGGCGATAAGGGCAACCTGGGCGTCTTTACTGCAGAAGAAGTCATCGCCAAACTGAACGAAGAGATCAAAAACAAAACCGTGTAAAAACCCTTTTAAACAGGCAAAAAACCTTTGACAATCCGGGCAGCTTCTGGTATAGTATTACCGCAAAAAGCAGGAGCTGCCCGCTTCTCACCCGCCGGGATACCCAGGCGTGGTTGCATTGAATGAGAATTATCGTTCTTTTTTGAGCGGGCGGTTTTCGCTCGCTCAATCTTTTTTTGGAGGTGCACTGGTATTAGCATCGATTATCAAATCAATGAGGACATCAGGGATCGGGAGATTCGCTTGATCGACGAAAACGGTGAGCAAATGGGCATTATGTCCGCAGCTCAGGCTCAAAGCCTTGCTGATGAACGTCAGCTGGATTTAGTCAAAATCGCCCCCAATGCAAAACCCCCCGTCTGCAAATTGATGGACTACAGCAAGTTCCGTTTTGATTCCCAGAAGAAGGAGAAGGAAGCAAGAAAGAACCAGAAGATCACCCAGGTCAAAGAGGTTCGCCTTTCTCCCACCATCGATACCCACGACATCGAGGTGAAAGCAAAGGCTTGCGTCCGCTTCTTAAAGGGCGGCGACAAAGTCAAGGTGACCATCCGCTTCAGGGGCCGTCAGCTCAGCTTTACTGGCCGTGGTACGGAAATCATGAACGGCTTTTATGAGATGGTAAAAGACAGTGCCACCATGGAGCGAAAACCCTTGATGGAAGGCCGGAACATGGTAATGGTTTTGGCCCCTGCCAACAATTAATAGGAGGATACCGTTATGCCCAAAATGAAAACCCATAGGGGTGCAGCCAAACGCTTTTCTCTTACCAAAAGCGGAAAGATCAAACGGGGTAAGGCCTACAAAAGCCACATTCTGAACAAGAAGAGCCCCAAGCGGAAACGCAATCTTCGTAAGTCCACTGTGATCGCAGCTGTGGAAGAAAAGAAGATCAAGAGACTGATTCCCTACAAGTAAGGTAAAAGGAGAGTATTAAACTATGGCTCGTGTAAAAAGAGGCGTTTCCGCCGTTAAAAAACGCAGGAAGATTTTAAAGCTGGCTAAGGGCTACTTCGGCCAGAAGAGCACCAACTACCGCGTTGCCCGCGAAGCGGTCATGAAGTCTTTGACCTACAGCTACAAAGGCCGTCGTCTGCGCAAGCGTGACTTCCGCCGCCTGTGGATCACCCGCATCAACGCTGCTGCCCGCATCAATGGCCTGAGCTATTCCCGTATGATGGATGGCCTCAAGAAGGCCGGTGTAGAGATCAACCGCAAGATGCTGGCTGACCTCGCCGTAAACGATGCTGCCGCTTTCGCCAACCTGGCTGAGCTGGCAAAGAGCAAACTTGCCTAACAAAAAATAGGGGGTGGCATTCGCCGCCCCCTTTTTTATAAGGAGAAACATGGAAGCCCCCATTACCTCAGTAAAAAACGATGTGATCCAGCTGTTCCATCGGTTAAAAAGCAAAAAAGGCCGTAAAGAAGCCGGGGTGTATCTAATAGAAGGTGCCCGGTTGTGCGAAGAGTGCATCAACCGCTGCGCAGATGCCGTTACCATGATGCTCTATTCCGAGCGCATGGCAGCCAGCCCCTTATTGACTCTTGCAAGAGAGAAGGGCATCCCCATGCGCCTTTGCACCGATGCTTGTATGGATAAAGCCTGCGACAGCGAACAAAGCCAGGGCATCGCCATGGCTGTGCGCCTGCCCGATGCTTCTGCAGATGCCCCCGTGGGCCCCACCGTGGCGCTGGATGCCGTGGCAGACCCGGGCAACATGGGCACCATTTTGCGCACCGCCTGGGCCTTTGGGGTAAAGGATGTTTATTTGGGCAAAGGCTGTGTGGATGTCTATTCCCCCAAAGTGGTGCGCAGCGCCATGGGGGCCCACTTTGCAGTGCGCATCCACATGGCAGAGGATCTCGCAGCCGTGCTATCTGAACTGAAAACCATGGGCTATGAGGTCATCGGCGCCCACTTAAAAGGGGAAAGCGGCAGCTTAAAGGAAAACCACAAGCGCTGCGTGGTCATCGGCAGTGAGGCACGGGGCATGAGCGAAGAGGCAGCCAATGCCTGCACCCGATTATACCGCATCCCCATGGAGGGCGATGCGGAAAGCTTAAACGCCGCAGTGGCCGCCGCCATTTTGATGGATCGGAGCTTTCACCCTTGAAAGGGGTAGGGGTTTCTGTTATAATCGTTTTGTTATATCGGCTGTGAAAAAGAGTAGTACCGGAACCATGGCAGCGGTAAGAGATGGCAGGGCCACAGGCTGCAAGCCCGCCACAGAGGCCATCCGGGAATTCACTTTGGAGCCCGCCGCTGAAGGCAGTTTTGCCCTAGGTGCGCGCGTGGGGGAGCGTTAATCCCACAAAGGCAAAGGGGTTCTTTCCCTTTGTGAAGTCGGGTGGTACCGCGAAGCATGGCTTCGCCCCTTGTGGGGTGGAGCTTTTTTTACGTCAACAATTCTGGAAAGGGTGTAAACGACCATGGAACAAAAACTTCAGGCCATCGCGTTAGAAGCGAAGAATGCCATCGGCTCTGCACAAAACAGCGATGAGCTTGGGCAGATCCGCGTAAAGGTGCTGGGCCGCAAAGGCGATTTGACCGCCATCTTGCGGGAACTAGGCAAGCTTAGTAAAGAACTGCGCCCCGTTATGGGCCAAAAGGTAAACGAGATCCGCGAAGAGCTCACCGCCTTGTTGGATGCCAAAGAGGCTGATATGGCAAAGCACGAGCTGGCCGCCCGTTTGGAGGCAGAAGCGCTGGATGTAACTTTGCCCGGTGAGAGCGTCAAGCGGGGCCGCCTGCACCCCTTGAGCATCGTTCAGGGCGAAATTAGGGATATCTTCATTGGCATGGGCTTTGATGTGAAAGAAGGCCCCGAGATCGAATACGAGCGCTACAATTTTGAGATGCTCAACATCCCCGAAAACCACCCCGCAAGGGATATGCAGGATACCTTCTATATCCGCGATGGCATTTTGATGCGCACCCATACCTCTCCTGTACAGGTCCGCACCATGCTTTCCGAATCCTTGCCCATCCGCATGATCTGCCCCGGCCGCGTTTACCGCAGCGATGATGTAGATGCCACCCATTCTCCCATGTTCCACCAGGTGGAAGGCCTTGTGGTGGATAAAGGTATTTGCTTTGGCGATTTAAAGGGCGTTTTGGATGAATTCATCAAAAAGTTCTATGGCAGCGGCACCAAAACCCGCTTCCGTCCCGGCTACTTCCCCTTTACCGAGCCCAGCGCAGAGGTGGACGCCACCTGCGCCATCTGCCACGGCAAGGGCTGCAACGTGTGCAAGGGCACCGGCTGGATCGAGATTTTGGGCTGCGGCATGGTGCATCCCAGCATTTTGGAAGGCTGCGGCATCGACCCCGAGGTCTATTCCGGCTTTGCATTCGGCCTGGGCCTAGACCGCCTGACCACCATCAAATACGGCATTACCGATATCCGCCTGCTCTTTGAGGGCGATACCCGGTTCTTGGGCCAGTTCTAAGGAGGATAGTATCATGAAAGTACCAATGAATTGGCTGAGCGATTACGTAGACGTTAACATCAGTATGGATGAATTCGTCAGCACCATGATCATGCATGGTCTGGGTGTGGAAGGCGTAGGCTCCATTTTTGAAGATTGTGATAAAGTCGTTGTGGGTAAGCTTGTAAACATCGAAAAGCACCCCAATGCCGATAAACTCCAGGTTTGCACCGTGGATGTGGGCAAAGAAGAACCCGTCATCATCCTGACTGCTGCTCCCAATGTATTTACCGGCATGGTATGCCCCGTGGCATTGGATGGCGCCGACCTTCCCACCGGCAAGCATATTGCAGCAGGGGATATGCGCGGCATCCGCTCTAACGGCATGCTGTGCAGCGGCAGCGAATTAAAACTCTGTGAAGAAGATATCAAAAACGCCGAAGTCAACGGCATTTTAGAGCTGGATCCCTCTTTTGAAGAAAAGCTGGGCACTCCCTTCTTTACCGCCGCCGGGCTGGATTCCCCCGTGGTGGAGTTTGAGATCAGCGCCAACCGCGGTGACTGCATGAGCGTACTGGGCATCGCAAGGGAAGTTGCCGCTGCATTGGGCACCGAATTGCGTGAACCCAATATCGTGGTGGAAGAGCTGAGCGAAGCCGCTGCGGATTACGCCACCGTTGAGATCAAAAACTATGACCTTTGCCCCCGCTACATCGCCCGTGTGCTGACGGATATCAAAGTAGGGGAATCTCCCCTTTGGATGCAGCGCCGCCTCATGGGCGCAGGCGTCCGCCCCATCTCCAACATGGTGGATATCACCAACTACGTCATGCTGGAATTGGGCTACCCCATGCACGCCTTTGATTACGCCTGCGTAAAGGACGGCCACATCGTGGTACGCACCGCCGAAAACGGCGAGATGCTCACCACTCTGGACGGAAAAGAATATAAGCTGGATGACACCGTATTGGTCATTGCCGACCGGGAAAAGGCCATCGGCCTTGCCGGTGTCATGGGCGGCGAAAACAGCGAGATCACGGAAGACACCACCATGGTCCTTTTGGAAAGCGCCAAGTTTGACGGCTTCAACAACCGTAAAACCAGCCGCGGCCTGGGCATCTTAAGTGAGGCCGCCTCCCGCTTTACCAAAGGCTTGGATGACCAGGGCATCCAGATGGCCAGCGACCGCGCCGCTCAGCTGATGGTAGAGATCGGCTGCGGCAAGGTGCTTAGCGGCCGCATCGATACCCAGAGCGAAGTTCCCGCAAGCCGCACCGTACTGCTGCGGCCCCACCGGGTCAACCACATCCTGGGCACCGATTACCCTGAAGAGGTCATCGTGGAATGCCTCATGCGGGAAGGCATCAAAGTCCTTGAGATGGATGAAGACGGTGCCCTCATCTGCGCCATCCCCGCATACCGTATGGACCTCGCCATTGAAGAAGACCTCATTGAAGAAGTCGCCCGGGTCAGCGGGTATGAATCCATCCCCACCAGGCTTTTACAGGGCTTTGCAGAGGGCGGCCTTACCGCAAAACAGGCCATGCGTGAAAAAGCACGCAACGCCCTTGCCGCCATGGGCCTTTATGAAACCATGTCCCTTTCCTTCATGGGCAACAAGATGCTGGAACAGGCGTTGATGACTTCCGAAGGGTGCGTCAAACTGCTCAACCCCTTAAGTGAAGAATACTCCATCATGCGCCGCAGCCTCATCCCCTCCATGATCTCCTCCCTCAGCGTGAACATCCGCAATAAGATCATGGATTGCGCCCTGTTTGAGATGAGCAATGTCCACTTTGAAACTGCCGATGGTTCCCTCCCCGTGGAAAAACCCATGCTGGCTTTGGGTGCCGCCGGAGAAAGCTTCTTCAGCGTCAAAGGCTATCTGGAAGAGCTCTTTGCCATCTATGGCATTTATGATCTGCACTTTACCAAGGGCGGCGGAGATTACTTCCACCCCGGCCGCAAGGCAGAGATCTTCTTAAAGGGCGAAAAGATCGGCGAGATGGGCGAACTGCACCCCGCCGTGTTGGAAAACTTCTCTCTCGATCGCCGTGCTGTAGTGGCTGAGATCGCCATGGATGCCATCTACGAAAACGCCGTGACCGGCCGCAAGTACCAGCCCCTCAACCGCTTCCCCCAGGTAGAGCGCGATCTGGCGGTATTGGTGGATCGCTCCATGCCCGTCGGCACCATGATGGAGGACATCCGCACCGCCGCAGGGGATCTTTTGAGCAAGCTTGCCATCTTCGATATCTACGAAGGCGAGCGTATCATGAAGGGTAAGAAGAGCGTTGCATTCTCCTTGGGCTTCCAGGCAAAGGACCGCACCCTCACCGGTGAAGAAGTCCAGGCCCTGATGGATGCCGTATTGGCAAAGCTCTCCGCTTCTTACGGCGCAGAGATCCGCAGCTAAAGAAACAAACACCAAAAGCCCGCTTCGGCGGGCTTTTTTGTTGCCTTTTTTTCGCTGATGTAGGAAAATAATAAAGATAGTAACGGCCTTTGCCTAAAACAGGAGGATGGGTTGGAACACCGCGTTTTACAAACCCTTGAATACGATAAAATTTTAGCCATGGCGGCGGCCTATGCCGTAAGCGCCTTGGGCAGGGAACATGTTTTGGCCTCTGCCCCCAAAACGGATCGCTTTGAGATCGCCCAGCTTTTGGATGAGACCGCCCAGGCCTATGATGTCTGCATCAACCACGGGGGCAACCCGCTGCAGGGCTTTTCCGATGTAACGGATGCTGTCTCCCTTTGTACAACAGGGGGCCTGCCTTCCTTTACAGATCTGCTCTCCATCCGTAATCTCTTAACGGCGGCGCGCATCAGCCAAAGCCGGTTGGCGGCGGCGGAACCCACCGGCACCGTAAGGGAACTGTGCCTTTCCATGCGCCCCTTAAAGCTTTTGGAAGATGAGATCAGCCGCTGCATCGTAAACGAAGATGAAATGGCCGATGGTGCCAGCGCAGAGCTAAGCTCCATCCGCCGCCGCATCCGCAGCGCCAACGAGCGTATCCGCAGCCGTTTAAACGATATGATCTCCGCCAACCGCAGCTATCTTTCGGAATCCATCGTCACCATGCGCGGCGGCCGCTATGTGATCCCTGTCCGTATGGAGCATATGTCCAGCGTGAAGGGCTTTGTTCATGACAGAAGCAACACCGGTCAAACGGCGTTTATTGAGCCCATCGCCGTGCTGGAAGCCAATAACGAATTAAAAGAGCTGCAGCTCAAGGAAAAAGCCGAAATGGAGCGGGTGCTGTTCTATCTGGCGGATCTGGTCAGCAAAAACCGCCATGAGATCACCGGCAACCTCAGCATTTTATCACGGCTGGATACCATCTTCTGCCGGGCACGGTTTGCCCAGGTGACGGATGCCGTCATGCCCATCTTGAGCGATGATGACAGCGTATTCATTCGTGGGGCCCGCCACCCCCTCATCGATGGCAAATCCGTTGTGCCCATCGATATCCACTTTGGGGGCGAAAACCCCTGTATGGTCATCACCGGCCCCAATACCGGCGGCAAAACGGTATCTCTTAAAACCACCGGTCTGTTTGCCTTGATGTGCCAAACGGGCATGTACCTGCCCTGTGTGGAAGCCAAGATCCCCGTGTTTACCCGCATCTTTGCGGATATCGGCGATGAACAAAGCATCGAACAATCCCTTTCTACCTTTAGTTCCCATATGGTGAACATCATTTCCATCTTAAATCAGGCAGGCCCCGGCACCCTTTCTTTGTTGGATGAGGTGGGCGCCGGTACCGACCCGGTGGAGGGTGCCGCCATCGCCATCGCCGTGATGGAAAGCCTTGCGGCAAGCGGCGGTTTGTGCGTCTGCACCACCCATTATAGCGAGGTCAAATCCTTTGCCATGACCCATAAAGGCTTTTTAAACGCCGGCATGGAATTCGACCTCGCCTCTTTGCGGCCCACTTACCGGCTGATCATCGGCCACGTGGGCAGCAGCAACGCCTTTGAGATCTCTCTGCGCCTGGGCATGTCCCAAGAGGTGATCGACCTTGCCAAAAGCCATGTGGCCAAGGATGCTCAGGCTTTTGAAAACGCCATCCGCAAAGCAGAGCAGCTGCGGGTGGAGGCAGAGCACGCCCGGGATGCCGCCCTTTTGGATGCACAGGAGACCCGCAAAGCCGCCATGGCAGAGCAGGAACGCATCCAGGCACAGGCGGCGGAGGAACTGCAAAAAGCCCGTGTGATGCTCAGCAAGGCGGAATCCGAGCTGCACCAGGCCAGGGAAGTAGCCCGAGAGGCCATCGAGGCCGCCCGCGCCGCCGCCCGTGCCGAAACCAATCGGGATCGGGAACGGGCACTGCACCAGGCACGGAGCGCCGTAAAGGAGATCCAGGAAACCAAAGAGGCCCTTGAGGTACAAACCGACCCCGATGTGCCCCTGACCAAACAGGATATCACCATCGGCATGCAGGTGCGCCTGCGCAGCACCGGCATTGCAGCCACCGTCCAATCCAAGCCCGATGCCAAGGGGGATCTCACCCTCATGGCGGGGATCATGAAGATCACCGCCAATTTAAACGATATCCGGGCCATGGAAGCCCCCAAACAGAGTAAAAAAGCCAAAAAGGCATCGAGCCGCATCCAGCGCAGCACCACTACCGTTAAAATGGAACTGGATGTCCGTGGCCGCACGGTGGAAGAAGCCATGCTGGAGGTGGATCAATACATCGATACCGCAGTCATGAGCGGCCTTCACGAGGTGAGCATCATCCATGGCAAGGGTACCGGCGCTTTGCGGCAGGGGCTCAGGCAATATTTGCTCCATCACCCCCATGTAAAATCCCAGCGCCCCGGTGCCTATGGCGAGGGCGAAGACGGCGTTACTGTATTAACACTGAAGTAAAGGAGGGTACCAATGCTGAAAGTAAACGATTTGACCGCTTTGCGGGGAGAAAAGGTCCATGGTTATCTTTCTGTAAAAGATGAAGAGAAGGCCATCCCCATTACCCTGATCTCCGGCAAAAACGAGGGCAAATGCCTTGTGATCACTGCCGGCGTCCATGGGGGAGAATATGCCGGCATTGAGGCAGCCATCCGGTTTATGCAGGAGCTGGACCCCGCAAAGATGGCGGGGGATGTGATCATCATCAGCCCGGCAAACTTAAGCGGTTTTTTTGCTACCCTCCATTCCATCGTGGCGGTGGATGGCAAAAACCTGAACCGCTGCTTCCCTGGAGATGCAGAGGGCAGCTATACAGAGCAATTGGCCCATGCCATCAGCTCTAAGGTATTTCCCCTGGCGGATCTCTATTTAGACCTTCACTGCGGTGACCTCCACGAAGGGGCCACTCCCTATGCATACATCCCCCTGGATTGTGCACCTGAGGTAACCTCTGCCTCCTTTGCTGCCAGCGAGGTGCTTAATATCCGCTACCGCAGGCCATCTTTGGGTACGGGCAACAGCTATGCCTCGGCGGCAAAGCTGGGTGTGCCCTCCATCCTTTTGGAGCGGGCCGGCCGCGGCATCTGGGAGGAAGCTGATGTAAAAGCGTTTTTGCAGGATCTGCGCTCCATGGCCATCTACCTTGGTATTTTACAAGGCGAGGTAGAGCGCCATCCCATGATGGATCTGGTAAAAGAGGTGGATGCACGCACCCAAACAGAGGGGCTTTGGTACCCCATGGTAAACCCTGGGGATGAGATCAGAAAAGGCCAGAAGCTGGGAGAACTGCGGGATGTCTTTGGCAATGTGCTGCAAGAGCCCACCGCCCAGGGAGATGGTGCGGTATTATACACGAAGTGCACTTTGGCTATCCGAAAAGGCGGGCTTATGGTGTGCTACGGTCTAAGGGAGGATGGCTGATGGCAGAAGCCTGTTTAAGTTGCGGTGCACCCCTTGTATACTTCGAAACCGCAAAAGAGATGGAATGCCAACATTGCCATGGTAAGTTTATGAGCAACGCAGCCTGTGAAAACGGCCATTATATTTGTGATGACTGCCACAGCAAACTGGGCGTTGAAACCATTTTAGAGTATTGCCTGAACGAACAGGGCAAAGACCCCATCCGTATGGCCATGGCCCTCATGGCTAAGGATTCCATCTATATGCATGGCCCGGAACACCATGTGATGGTGGGTGCGGTGCTGCTTACGGCCTTCCATAACAGCGGCGGCAGCATCCATCTGCCCACCGCACTTGCCGAGATGGCCCAGCGGGGCAGCGGCGTGCCCGGGGGCATCTGCGGGTTATGGGGCTGCTGCGGTGCGGCCATCAGTGCAGGCATCTACCTTTCCATCGCCCTTGGGGCCACGCCGCTGAGCGAGGGCAGCTGGGGTCTGTGCAACCAACTGACTTCCGCTTGTTTACAGGATATCGGCAGCCATGGCGGGCCCCGCTGCTGCAAGCGGGATAGCTTTTTGGCCATCCGCCGTGCCGTGCAGTTTACAAAGGAGCATCTCGGGATTGAAATGGCGCTGCCTTCTCAAATCAAATGCCCCTATTCTTACCGCAATGATCAATGCTTAAAGGGTGCATGCCCGTTTTATGGGGGCAATCCATGAAACGCTTAAAGCCTGAGATCCCGCCCCATCTGCCCCTTTTAGCCGATGGGGAAGAGCTGCTGCTGACCGCCATTCGCTATGGTGAATCCATCGCGGGCTGCCGCATCCGTGGGGTGGATCTTTCAGAAGAGGATCTATCCGGCGGGGTGTTTTCCATGGCGGTGCTGGAAAACTGCCGCTTTACCGCCTGCGATCTTCAGGATGCCGAGTTCCGTGATACGGTTTTCATCCACTGCGATTTCTCGGCCTGTGATCTGCGTAACGCTTATTTTCAGCGGTGTGAGTTTACGGGTACAAAGGCCTTGGGTGCGGATCTTCGCAGTACTGTTATGCGGGATGTACTGATGGAAGAATGCAATTTCGGCTATGTCAATCTGGATGGGGCGGATCTGAAGAATACCGAAGTACGCTCTGCCAACCTCAGCCATGGCCAGCTGAGCTACGCAAAGCTGAAGGATGTCATATTCCATAAGGTGGATTTCAGCCACCTTAGCTTTTACCATACCCCGTTAAAGAATATCGATCTTTCCTCCTGCACCATCCAAAACATCCGTGTGGAAGGGCCGGAACTTCGGGGTGTAAAAATCGATCCCCTGCAGGCGGTGGACCTTGTGCCCATCTTGGGCGTGACCATCAAATAAAAAAGAGCCCTAAGGGCTCTTTTTTGTTACCAATCCAGCCAGGCGACGGTTTCTTTACACAGGGTAAACCCAAGCTTTTGGTGAATACGGATGGAATTCAAGTTTCCTTCCACCACGTTGGAATACACCAGTAATCCTCTTTTATCCATCTCTTTTGCAATGGCATACTCTAGGGCGGGTCCAATGCCTTTTCCCCGATACTTCGGCAGCACTTCCAACATGCCAAGGCTCCCTTCTTCGTGGGTCAGGATGAAGCCGGCAATGGAACCATCCTCCGCCACAGCCTTTAAACCGGGGCCATCCTGAATGCGGGAAAGGATGTATTCATACCCAAGTTCCTTCCCCTTGCCGTAATGGGCATAGATAAAGGGCGCATCCTCTATGGTGATGTTATAAAAAGGCAGGGGGCAGGTCATGGGGGTTAGGGCATCAAAGGGGCTTGTAAACTGCAGATACCCATCGGTATGGCGTTTGCCCGCAAATTGCTCCACAATGGGCTTTAAAGAAAGCTTAGCCACATAGATCACAGTGCGCTTTAACTGTTCCTGATCCATTTGGGAGAGCAGTACGGTTAGATCCGTTTCCTCCATAGCTGTAACCATGATCAAAGCTTCATCCTTGGAGATCAGCGCTGCGGCGGTGCCATGGCTTACGATCCGGCTGAAATTCTTGAGCCGCTCCATCTGTACCATGGCCATGTTCTGCAGTGGGTCCTTTGCCAATGCGGCTAAAAAATGAGTGCGTTCCATCATAACCTCTTACGCTTTTTTGCAAGTATATCATTGGCGCAGTAAAAGAAAAAGCCCCGTAAGGGGCTTTTTGCTTTCATCATTTTGTGACGAACCATACGTTCAAATAGGGCTTGCCGTTTGCATCTACGCTGTCATAGCTGCCATAAATGCGGATCTCATCGCCGGATTTCAGGTGCGTGGCGCCGTTATAGGTAAACCCAATGACACTGCTGCCGATCTCCAGCTCAAACTCGTTGTCAAACTCGGTGGTCTGCACCATGCCGTTAAAGTACAGTCCCTTGGATTTATAGCTGCCGGGGTTGGCTATAAAGCTATCGATGGCGGGGGATACGGCGGAGAATGCAAAGGTGCGGGGATCGGGGATGCGCTCGATGCTCACCTTCACATCGGTGGGCTCCTTGCCTTCCTTCGTAGCGTGGAAGACGATCTCATGGATGCCGTAGCCCTTCAGGTTTGCGGTAAAGCTGAAGGTGCCGGCACCCCGGTCGATCTTCATACTGCCGGATGCATCGGTCTTCAGGGCCGCGCCGGATTCCAGCGTACCGGTGATGATCACCTTTTCTTCCGAGGTCCGGCTGGGGATGTTTTGGCTAAGGTCGATCTCAACATCGTGCAGGGTGCGCCTTAAGTTAAAGCTGATGCTCAGCGGCCGGGCAAAGGGCATGGTGGCCTCAAAGGCTACGGTGTTATCGCCCATTTCCACCGGCACGGAGTACCGCACAACGCCGCTCTCATCCATCTTGTTCATCACGTTTTCCCCGTTGATGAGCACCGTACTGCCTGCAGGAGGGGTAAACTCCAGCGTTGCGGTCTCTTCATACACACGGCAGCTTTGACTGGTGGGGAAGGTGAATTCCACAGGGGTCACAGGCACATAAACCAGGAAGGGGTCTACATCCACCTTGCTGTCGTAGCCCAACTCATCCATCACCCGCATATCCAGATGAACTTCCAGATACTCCAGATGGGGGTCGGGGGTATCGGCGATCCACACGCTGTCTTCAATGGTCACCTGGGCGACGCCGTCTTTAAACTGTACTTTCTTGCCGCCGAGGGAATCCACGATGAGGGTATAGTTGTCTTCGCCATAAACGGAGAAGGTGCGCAGGTATTTGCCCTCTTCCTCCTTCACTTCCATCACGGCGGGGGCTACATAGGGTGCTTCCACCTGTACCCCGAAGATGGTGTTAAAGAACCGCTGCCAGGTAACGAAGTTGGCGGTAACCAGCAGATGCACACCGATGCAGGCGGCGCCAATAGCCATAAAGATGCACAGCCACTTTAAAAAGACCTTCAAAAAAGGCTTTTTTGGGGCCTCGTCCTTGGGGCGGCGCAGGGTGGAGCTTAAATCGATGTGGCTTCCATCCTTGTTTTCGCTCAGGGTTTGCTCATCCGCTTCTTCTGCCGCGGCCGGGGCAACGGAAGATGCGTCCTCGGCAGGCATTCCATCGGCTGCTTCGTCCGTGGCTTCTGCCATCGGTTCAGTTGGTGCTTCAGATTCCGCATCTGCATTGGCAGATTCCTCTTTAGCCAGAACCTCCTTAGAGGCAGCCGTTTCGGTTTCTGCTGCATCGTCTGCCATAGGAGCAACTGCCTCATCGGGAAACAGGGGCACTGCTGTGTAATCGGGTTCCTCTGCGGGTTCTTCTGTCACAGGTTCATCTGCTGCAGGCTCTTCAAAGGGATCCGGCTCAAGGCTGGTGGGATCCTCTTCTGCGGACTTCTGTTTATGGAAGAAACCGCGCCGTTTCTTTTTGGGGGCTTCTTCCGCCACTTCTTCTTCACTAAACAGATCATCCAGGTTATCGTTTTCCACTACAGGCTCCTGGATGTCCTGCTTATGAAAAAGACTTTTCCGCTTTTTCTTAGGCTCTGCTTCGGCTTCTTCCGGCAGGTCAAAATCATCCATAGGTGCAGCGGGTTCCATCACCTTGCGGCTGCGGCGGCGGGGGAGGGCCTCGCTTTGTTCGTAGGCATCCTCGTGTGCGCTGCGCCGATGGCTGTGGGCATTCTTTTTGCCGCGCCCGCTTTCGCTTGCGGCTTTATCCCTCCGGCGGGAAAACCCTTCGCTGGGGGTATACTCCATGGTGGAGGAAAGATACTCTTCGCTGGGCCGGTTATAAAACGCCAAACTATGCCCGCAATCGGGGCAAACAAGCAGCCCATCCTCGATGGATGCACTGCAGTTAGGGCAAATCATAGGTTAACACCACCTTTTCATTCCGCATATATTATAGCAGAACCCGTGGCTTTTTCAATCAACCCAGGGCATCTGCCACAGAAAGTACATAATTGCCCGGCAAGCTTCTTGCGGCAATGGTGCGGCCATGGTAAAATTATTTGATATTATTGGAGATGAGTTTATGTCCATCTATTTTGATAACAGCGCAACCACCCGCCCTTTCCCCGAGACCGTTTCAGCAATGGTCGCGGCCATGGAAGAGGGGTATTATAATCCATCTGCCTTGTACGGCCCCGCGGTGGAGGCTTCCCGCACCATCCAAAAGGTGCGTGAGCAATTCGCTGCCGTGCTGCGCGTCCGCCCGGAAGAGGTCATTTTCACCTCCGGCGGGACGGAATCCAACAACCTGGCCCTGATGGGCTTTGCACGGCACCTCAGGGGCAAGGCCCACCTTTTGGTCAATCCGTCGGAGCACAGCAGCGTCCATGAGGTATACTTGGAGCTGCAGCGCCGTGGCCATGAGGTGGAGTTTTTAGAAAATGATGAATCCGGCTGCGTCACGGAGGAGATCTTAAAACGCCATATGCGTCAGGATACCGCCATGGTCAGCGTGATGCACGTCAATAATGAATCCGGCGCGGTGAACGATATCGAAACTTTGGCCCGCACGGCAAAGACCATCAATCCCAACTGCATGTTCCACAGCGATGGTGTACAGGCCTTTTTAAAGGTGCCGGCGGTGGATCTGAAGCACATCGATGCCTATACCATCAGCGGCCATAAATTCCATGGGCCCAGGGGCAGCGGCGTGTGCTATGTAAAAAAGGATTCCTTCATCCAGCAGATCCTCTTTGGCGGCTCCCAGGAAGGGCACATGCGCCCCGGTACGGAAAACGGCCCGGCCATCATCGGCATGGGTGCGGCTCTTGCCCAGTACCTTAAGCACCATGAGGAATACATCAGCCGGATTCTGGCGGTCAAACACAGGCTGTACGGCAACCTGAGCCGCCTAGGTGGCACCCGGCTCAACGGCCCCATGATCGATGCATCCGCCCCCCAGATCCTTTCTGTGGGCTTTATGGGCGCCAACGCGGAGACCATGGTCAACGCCCTGGCCGAGCGGGGCATCTACTGCGGTACCGGCAGCGCCTGCTCCAGCAGGGCAGTGGGGAAGAACCGCACATTAAATGCCATGAAGGTACCGGCCCAATTCATGGCGGGCACCTTACGGTTTAGTTTCAGCTACGAAAATACTTTAGAAGAAGCGGACATTGTGTCAGCAGCATTAGGGGAGATCCTCACGCGGCTGCGCAGGTTCAGACGGAGGTAATATGGAACGGCTTTTGCTTATCAAATACGGCGAGATCCACTTAAAAGGGCAGAACCGCCCCTTTTTTAAACGGGCACTGAAGAACAACCTCATTGCAGGTGTCAAAAGCTTTGGGTGCTATGTTCATGAGCAGGACGGCCGCATCTACGTTACGGGCTATGACCCGAAAGATGAAGAACTGGTCCTCAGAAGAGTAAAAAGCACCTTTGGCATTGTGGGCGTTTGCCCTGCCCTTGCGGTGGAAAAAGAAAGCGAAGCGATGTTTGATGCCGCTCTTACCATGCTCAAACGGGCATTGCCCCACGATGGCGCCTTTACCTTTAAGGTGAAGGCCCGACGGCAGGACAAGGCCTATCCCCAGAGCAGCTATGAGATCTGCGCCGACGCTGGCGGGTATATTTTAGACCGCATGCCCAACGCTACGGTGGATGTGAAGAACCCCCAGTACACCGTGGAGATCGAGGTGCGGGACCGTGCCTATGTCTACTCCCACGAAGAAAAAGGTGTGGGCGGTCTGCCTGTAGGCGTCAGCGGCAAAGGTGTTGTGATGCTCAGCGGCGGCATCGATAGCCCCGTTGCAGCATACATGATGGCTAAGCGCGGCCTCGCCATCGAAGCAGTGCATTTCTTAAGCCCGCCCTATACCGGCGAACCCGCCAAGGAAAAAGTCGTTTCTCTGGCCAAACAGCTGACGGAATACTGCGGACCCATCAAACTGCACATGGTCCATTTTACAGAGATCCAGGAGCAGCTCTATGAAAAGTGCGAAGAAAGCTATTTAACGGTGCTGATGCGCCGGCTGATGTGCAAGATCACCGAGGCTATCGCGCTGAAGGTGGGCGGACAGGCCCTCATCACCGGTGAAAGCCTTGCCCAGGTGGCCAGTCAGACGGTCAGCGCACTGCAGGTAACGGACAGCAGTGTGGATATGACCATCCTTCGCCCCCTCATCGGCATGGATAAGGTAGAGATCATCGCCCTTGCAAGGGAGATCGGCACCTTTGATATTTCTACCCTCCCCGGGGAGGACTGCTGTACCGTATTCGTGCCCCGTCATCCGGCTACCAAGCCCAATTTGGAGCGGGCAGTGAAAGAGGAAGCACGGCTGGAGGTAGAAGCCCTCATCGCCGATGCCCTTACAAAAACCGAATCCATCTTGTTGATGCCTTAACAAAAAAGCCCCCGTTGGGGGCTTTTTCTTTTGTTAAATGTTCAGCAGGACTAATGCGATGAGGATGGCAGACAGGGCGATCCACTGCCGCTTTGTGAGCCGCTCATGGAAGAAGAGCACGCCCATCAAAGTGACCGCCAATATGGTGGCCACGCTGAAAGTGGGGTAGGCGATCACCGCATCCAGCTGGGAAAGGGACAACAGCAAAAAACGGGTAGAAAAATAATTGGGCACGCCGATCATCACCCCATAGAGCAGTTCGTTTTTGCCCAATGGCACTTTTTTGATCAGCACCAGGGCACCGCAAAGGATGAGGGCTGTGAAGAAGGTGTAGAACAAAAACTGACCGCTCATGCTTTGGCTGCCCCATTGCTCAAATACTTTGCTCATGGCATCACCGCTGCCGCTGGCCAGCAGCAAAATGACGAGGCTGGCGCCCATGGAGCCTTTGCTTTTTTCATCAGAGTTCAGGTTCATCAGTACGATGGCACCCACCGCCAAGATAAAGCCGATGATCTGCATCGTACCGGGCATTTCGGCAAACAGCAGGATAGAGACACAAAGGGGCACCAGCAGCCCCAGCTTCATAAAGAGGGAGCTGAGCACCACGCCGTT
>SVGV01000031.1 GCA_015056185.1 Clostridiales bacterium
TACAAGTACTTTCATTTGCTTCACCCTCTTGCGGCTTTGTCCATGGCGGCCACCGCCCGTTTAAAGGAATCCAGGTAATCGCTGCCGCTAAAATCCACGGTGGTGTCATCCACCATTGTGCCAAAGGCTGCTGCGGCCATGGCCTGCTCTTTTGTACAGAATGTAATGCGGATGTCCCCGGGGATGGCGCTGGGGCGCTTTGCGTTTTTGATGTTCAGCACCGCCCGCTTGGCTGCGGTGTGCAGATCATGGTGGGTGCGCTGGGGGTCGTAGCACAATACGCACTTATTGCCTAAGGATTCCTTCACCCGGCAGCGCTCCGTACGGGAGGAGATGGCACGCACCTCTTCCAACAGCACATCATCGCCGCTGGCCAGCAGTGCGGGGATGCCAAAGGCCCATGCCACGGGGACGTTGAAACCAAACTCGCCCACCTCATGGCCCAGCACATAGGCGGCCTGTACCACGTTTAGGTAATAGGTATGGGCCATCACGCCGCTGCTGCCCCGTTTGGCGTGGTACCCTAAAAAGAAGGCCCCGTCAAACTCCGTCAGATCCACCCCTGCCATCATGGAAAGGGGGTGGCCCGTGCCGCGGATGGTAAAGACATCTTCACCCAGACTATCCAAGGAAAGATTGGCCCCGTGATCATGGGCATCACAGATGTAAAACTCTGTGGCGCCGGCCTCCCGGGCTCCCTGGAGCACGGCACGCAAATCTTCCTCCATGGCGCGGGTGCCGCGGCTGTAAAAGGGGCTTGCTGGGTCCACCTCACGAAAACTGCACAGGCCGGTGGAGCCCTCCATATCCAACGAAATAAAGATCCGCAAAAAAGGTCCCTCCTCTTTTGTAACCTTGTAATATCTTATTTTATCATTTTTCCGCCATGGCAACAACAGGGCCCATCCACTCCAGGTGGAGCATCCGCTTTCTGTTTTTGGTGCTGACAAGCTCAATGGTGCAGGGCAGGTCCTCCTTTAAAACGGTGATGAGGCCAAGGCCCCAGGGGCTTTCGCTCCCGTTAAAACGGGTGTGCGGTGCCTCTTTCCCGTTTTTTGTGAGGTAAAAAGATCCCTCCCCCCGGCAAAAACAGATGGCGCGGTAGATGCCGCTTTTTGTGATGCGGCAGCAGTCGTTCTGCACCAAGACTCCGTCTGCAAGGCGAACGGGCTCTGCACCCTCTTCTATGATCAAATGCCCATAGGCCCTGGGGGTAAGGGATGCAAAAAAATCATCCACGCTGCCGGTATTGCCCGCCTTTAACCATACTCCGTAGGCGGAAAGGCCGTCATCGCCCCGTTTTCCCCGGGGGCCCCGCAAGAATCCCGATGGGATGGTGGTTCGCTTCATGGTGATCCCCCCTTTCCGGTTACTCTACCATATGCGGTTTGTGGGGCAGCGGTGTAAAAAAACCATATCTGTCCACAATATGTTTAGAAAGGATGGGATGGATATGAAACAATTAAGCCGCAGGGTGAAAGTTGGCGTCACCGCACTTTTGTGGGGCGGCATCTGCGCCATGGCGGGGGGCGCAGTGGGCTATCATATGGCCCCCGATGCTGTGAGTGCCCCTTATTATGCCAACCAATACACGCTGGATCTTGCACAAACTTTGGAAGAGGGGATGTGGCAGTGGGAAAGCGTCACCATCCGCTTTGAGGATGGGGTCATGGCCCTTTCTCCCGTGGATGGCCAGGCGGTGCTGGCGGGGGGCGAACAGGGTGCGCAAAGCGGAAGGCTGACGGTGCATCAGTATCTGGGCGGCACCCCTAAGGAGGGGGTGCGGTTTACCGTTTTGCGGGGGGATGGCACCCCCTGCGCCAATTTGACCACCGATGCTTCGGGCACGGCAACGGTGCTGCTGGGCGTGGGGGAATACCGCCTGACCCGTGGAACAGAGGACGCTTTACAAACAGACGAGATGGATCATCCGTTTACTATCCACAAGGGGGAGGATCTGCACTTAAGGATGTGTGAACCGGCACTTGGCACTCTGGCCATCAGCGGAAGCCCCGGTGCGGAAGTCAGGGTATACCGGGGCAGCGGCAGCCGAAGTGCTCTTGCGGCACAGGTGACGGTGGGCCAAGCAGGCACCGCCATGGTGGATGCCCTTGCCCCCGGGGAATACACCGTTTTGTGGGATGGAGGAGAGCGGCAGGTGATGGTTTACGGCGGCATGGAACAACGATTGGAGCTGCAATAAAAAAACGGGCGAATTGCCCGTTTTTTTATAGTGTGATGGAATAGATCCGCTGTGTGCGCGGCGTGAGGAGGATGGTATCCACCTCTTCTAAAAAGGTAAAGCCTAAGGGCTCATAAAGGCCTTTGTGGGCGGTAAACAGCCACAGCTTTAGAAAGCCTGCCTCCTTTGCATGGCGGATGGCGCTTAAGATCATCCGTTTGCCAAGGCCCATCCCCCGGTATTCCGGCAACAGGTACACATTGGCAAGCCATGGGTAAAGATCCGGCCGGACGAACAGATCCCCTAAGGTAAACTGGTACATACCGATGAGGGTGTCCCCTGCATACATGCCGTAGGTACGGGGCAGGGCATCCTTTTGAAAGCTGTGCATCAGCTGAGTGCGGACGGCCAGGGGGGAATACCCTTCGGCCTTGCCCCACCACAGGTACAGCCATGCGGTCATACGGGTAAGTTCTTCCTCCGTGGGGGAAAGGATCTGCTTGATGGTGATGGTGTTAAGATCAACGGCGTTCTTCATAGGCGTATGGCCTCCTTAAGGCCATTATACCCTAAGTGCTTTTGTTGGGCTATTGTGCAGGATGGGATTCGCAAAAAACAAATCGACCCCGCAACAAAACTGTTACGGGGCCGTTGATTTATATTTGGATTTACCCCCATGGGTTGCGAACATGGGTGCAGGCTCAGCCTGCCGGGGCCGTTGTTTATTATTTAAGGTTACCCCGTGCGCTGCCAACGTGTCAGCGGCGACTCGCCGCCGCTGCGCACGTGGGTGCAGGCTCAGCCTGCCGGGGTCGTTGCTGGTATTTGAGGTTACCCGGTGCGTTGTGTACGTGGGTGCAGCCACTGCCGGGGGCCGGAACCGTTAGGTTAACAGCTTATATAACCGCTGACCTATGCCCGCAGCACGGGGACGGCAACTTGCCGCTGCCAAAAACAATCGACCCCGCAACAAAACTGTTACGGGGCCGTTGAATGCTATAACCAAGCTACCCCCCATGCGTTGCGAACATGGGTGCAGGCACTGCCTGCCGGGGTCGTTGCTGGTATTTAAGGTTATCCCGTGCGCTGCGTACGTGTCAGCGGCGACTCGCCGCCTGCCTGCTTATTTGCCGAGGATGGCGTTTTCTACAGCGGCAGCGTCATCATAGGTTACATAGTACACCAGGTTGCCCACACGGCCGATCTTGGTGTTCTTAACTTTTTCGTACTGGTCGGGCAGGTAGGTGCCCCATACCTGCTCCTGCTGGGCTTTGGTATCACCATAGGCGGCCTCCACTGCTTTGGCAGCGGCTTCATCCTTGGCTTCCACCAGCATGATGAGGTCGGAACGGACGTTGATCATAGCCATGAATACGGCAACATCCTTCACCTGGTCGGCATCCAGCACCACGGGCAGGTACTCTACGCTTTCCATCCCCATGATCATATAGCCGGGAAGGGGAGCTTCTTCGGTAAAGGCATCATCGCCAAAGCCGCCTTCGCGCAGGTCAGCTTCCATCACGTCGATCACAGCCTGTTTTACAGATGCAAAATCAACATCCTGGGTGGCGCCGCCGCAGGCACACAGGGCCAGCGTGCAAAGGCACAGTAAAGCGGTCATCAGTTTTTTCATGTTTATTTCCTCCATGAGTTGTTGGCCACAGGGGCTAAATGGGCAATTTTCAAGATATTTTCAGTTTGCCCGTATTCCCTTCAATTATGCCAAAGAAGGCCCTGCCTTGCAAGTGGCAAAGACCTGCATGGTTGACAAATCCTGTAGATGGTACTACAATAGCACGGTTACAATAGTTGCAGGTGCAACAGTTAGGCGGAAAGGGTCTTGCTGGCACATCATATTGATTTGATCTGCAGAGCGGGGTATCTGTTTGCCCGCCGCACCTTTATTGACTTGGGGTTAAACGGGGCGGATCACGAAATCATCGAGCAGATCTGGCAGCACCCCGGTACCGGCCAGGAGGGCGTGCGCCTGTACTGCAATAAGGATAAAGGCACCATCGCCAAAGCCATGACGCGGCCGGAAGAACACGGCTACCTTTGCCGGGAGGTGAACCCGGAAAACAAGCGGGAAAACCGGGTCTATTGAACGGAACAGGGCAAAGGCATCATGGCGCGCATCGAATCCATGAAGGAAGAGTGGCGCAGTGTTTTGATGGACGGCTTTACGGAAGAAGAACAGGCCCCTCTATGGGGCATTGTGCTTCAAGGCCGCCCAGAATGCCATCAGCGATATTGAGCAGATGGAACCGTAAACAGGATGTAAATTTTTTAGTATAAGGGGTGTTTGTATTGACGAAAGACATGAGCACAGGCAAACCGGGAAAGGTTCTGCTGGGCTTTGCATTTCCCATGCTGCTGGGCAACCTGTTCCAGCAGTTTTACAACATGGTGGACTCCATGGTGGTGGGCAACTATGAGGGCCCCAACGCCCTTGCAGCAGTGGGCTCTTCCTTCAGTATTATGATGCTGGCCATGTGCGTCATCATCGGCCTTACCAACGGCTTCAGCGTGGTCATCTCCCAGTACTTCGGCGCTGGCAAAATGCAGGAGGTACGCCGTTCGGTGTTTACCTCTTTGGTGTTCGTCCTCTGCGTAGCCGTGGTACTTTCCGTGGCGGGCATCGCCCTTACCCGGCCCATTTTGGAGCTGATGCAGACCCCCAAAGAGATCATCGATAGCTGCGCATCTTATTTGATGATCATCTTCGGCGGCATGGTGTTTACCTGCCTTTACAACGTGTTTTCCGCCATCCTGCGGGCATTGGGCGACAGTAAAACGCCCCTTTATACCCTGATTTTATCCACCATCATCAACATCGTGCTGGATATCTACTTTGTGGCAAGCCTTGGTATGAGCGTAGCCGGCGTGGCATGGGCTACCATCATCGCCCAGGCGGTCTCCGCATTTGCCTGCCTCATCTACACCATGAAGCGGGAACCCATGCTCCGCTTTACCCGTAAGGATAAGGGCATGTTCGACAAAGAGATCTTAAAGACCATGATCAAATACGGCCTGCCCAGCGCACTGCAGCAGTCCATCGTATCTGTGGGCATGCTGGCGGTACAGGGCCTTGTGAACAGCTTTGGCCCCACCGTGATGGCTGCGTTTACCTCCGGCAACAAGATCGACAGCTTTGCCACCATCCCCATGATGACCATGAACATGGCCCTTTCCACCTACACCGCCCAGAACATGGGCGCGGGCAAGCCCGAGCGCGTGAAGGAAGGCTACCGCTTCTCCATCCGCTTTACCCTCGTCTTCTGCCTGGCCCTTACCGCCATCATCTACTTTACCGGCCCCATGCTGCTGGGATTGTTTATGGATGGCACCGCCAATGCAGACGTCATCCGGGTCGGTACCGAGTTCTTAGACGTAGTCTGCATCTTCTACTTCCTCTTCGGTTTGATGCAGAACTCCTTTGGTATTCTGCGCGGTTCCGGGGATATGCAGTTCTTTATGCTGTGCACCTTCTTAAACCTGGGCACCCGTGTGGTGGCATCCTACACCCTTAGTATGTTCATCGGCTACCACGCCATTTGGTGGGCCATGCCCATCAGCTGGGGCGTTGCAGCCCTTACGGGCACCCTGCGCTACCTTTCCGGCAAATGGAAGGATAAAGCCGCCGTCACCGCAGAGGAAACCGCTGTGGAAATGTAACCTGTGGGCTGATTGTTGACAAATCAACATCTTACCGATATCATTGTGCTATAGTCATTCAGGAGGGATATACTATGATTTATGATAAACTTGTTGCGATCATCTGCGAGACCATGGAAATGACCGCAGAAGAGATCAGCCCCGATTCCACCTTTGAAAGCTTTAAGATGGATTCTTTGGACATGGTGGAGACCATCATGGCGGTGGAAGACGAATTCGGCATTGAAGTTCCCGATGATTTAAAAATGGAGACCGTAGGCGAGTTTGTAAAGTACATCGAAGAAAACATGTAAGTCAATCAAAAAGACCCGGCAGAAGCCGGGTCCTTTTTTATTTGCTTATTCGGGCTTTTGCCATCAGCACCCCGATGATGGTCTTTGCATCCCGGATCTCCCCCTTGAGGATCTTTTCATTTGCCTCAGTAAGGGGCATCCAGCTTAAAGTTAAAAACTCCCCTTCGTCGGGGCAGGCTTCTCCTTCAATCAGATCCTGTGCCAAATAGATGTGGAGCACCTCATCACAAAACCCGGGGGAAGCGTACATGGCGGTAAGCTTTTGCCAGGTGTTTGCCATAAGGCCGGTCTCTTCCTGTAATTCCCGCTTGGCGCACAAAAAGGGGTCCTCGCCATGGTCCAGCTTGCCGGCGGGGATCTCATAAAGGGGCTGCTCGATGGCGATGCGGTACTGGCGCACCAGGGCGATTTCGCCATCCCCATTTAAGGCCACCACAGCGGATGCCCCGGGGTTGCGCACCACCTGGCGGATGCCGGTACTGCCATCCCCCAAGGTGATGTCCATATGCTCTACAGAAAAGATCTTGCCGGAAAAGACGGTCTCTCTTGCTACGATATTCTCTTTTAAATCCATAATATCCTCCTAATGGCTGCGCAATGCGTCGATGGGGTTTAGGCGGCTTGCCTTGCGGGCGGGGGCATAGCCAAACAGAATGCCCACCCCGGCGGAAAACCCCACCCCTAATAGTATACCATAAGAGGATACAAAACAGCGAATCCCCAATAATGCCGATGCTCCCCAGGTGGCAAACAGCCCAAAGAGCACCCCAAGGCCGCCCCCCATGAGGGAGAGGATGAGGGCCTCCAGCAAAAACTGCAGTTGGATGTGCCCTGCCCTTGCCCCAAGGGCCTTTTTTAGGCCGATCTCCCCCGTGCGCTCGGAAACGGATACCAGCATCATGTTCATAATGCCGATGCCCCCCACCAACAGCGCCATGGATGCAATGCCGATGAGCAGCAGTTCCATGAGCTGCTCCAATTCGTCCATCACCGCCATTAAGCGGTCCATGTTAAACAGGGTAAAGGCATCGGTGCGGTAGTTAAAGAGGGCGCTGAGCACCCTGTTTGCTTCCGCTTCTGCCGCGGCCGTCCTGCCGGTTTGTGTGTACAGATCCACCGATTGGATGTACCGCCTGCCCCCAAGGGACAAAAGCACCTCATAGGGGAGGATGACGGCGTGGGTATCCTCCCCGATGGTGCCATCCACCGCACGGCTGGGGCCGGCCACCCCCACCACCGTAAAGGGCTGGCCGTAAAGCCACAGGGTGCGGTTTATGGCACTGCCCCCCACAAAATGATCCCGCTCCAGGGCGGTGCTGATGACGCACACCCGGCTGTGGCGGCCTTCATCCCACGCCGTCAGGGGGCGGCCGCTTAAGAGCTTTGGCTGCTCGTGGGTAAAATAGGCGCTGCTGCGGCCTAACACCGTTACATCCTCTATGGTAATGCCCTCCGCCACAGCATCGGCGGTGACGCTTAAGGATGGGGAGCAGGCCGTCACGCCGCTGATGGCCAACAGAGCAGCAAGGTCCTCTTCCTCCAGCCCGGTTTTAATGGGGGTGCCCACCGCTTGTATGGTGATCTTGCCGGCGCCCAGGCCGTAAAACTTGCGGTTGATGGCCCCCATGACCCCTTCCACCATGGAGATCAGGGCGATGATGGCCGCCACCCCGATGATGATGCCAAGCACCGTCAAAAAAGAGCGCATGGCATGGCGGCGGATGGATCGCACGACCATGCGCAGTGTTTCAATTATCATGCCTGCCTCCTGTAAGCACCCCATCGTACAGGTGTAAGATGCGCCCCGTTTCTTTTGCCAAAGCTTCGTTATGGGTGATCATCAAAATGGTGTTGCCCATGCGGTGCAGGTGGTGGAACAACTCCATCACCTGGCTGCCCGTTGCGGCATCCAACGCGCCGGTGGGCTCATCAGCCAGGATCAGCGAAGGGTTCATGGCCAGCGCCCGGGCGATGGCAATGCGCTGCTGCTGCCCGCCGGAAAGCTGGTTGGGGTAGTGGTGCATCCGGTCCTTGAGCCCCACAAGGGCCAGCAGCTCCTTTGCACGGCTGCGGCGGCTGTGGGGGGGCATGCCGCCGTAGATCAAAGGCAGCTCCACATTGCTTAGGGCGCTGAGCTCCTTTAACAGGTGGAAGGATTGAAACACAAAGCCGATCTCCCGGTTGCGGATGCGGCTGAGTTCCCCCTCGCTGAGCAGATTGGTCTCCATGCCCATAAAGGTGTAGGTGCCCTTTGTGGGTACATCCAAACACCCCAGGATGTTCATCAGGGTGCTTTTGCCGCTGCCCGATGGCCCCAGCACGGCGCAGAACTCCCCTTTTTGCACCGTTAGATCGATGCCCTTTAACACCCGCTGCATGCCCGATGCCATGGGGTAGGTTTTTTCCACCCCCCTAAGGGTGAGTAAGTATTTTCCCATCAGGGTTCCTCCCGCAAGAGGGCCATGGGGTCTGCGGCAGCGGTGGGCTGGATGGGGGTATACACCGTTTCCCCCTCCTTGAGCCCGGCTGTCACGGTGCTCAAGGTGCCGTCACTGTGGCCCAGGGCAATGTACTTTGCCGCCATACGGCCGTTTTTTACATAGTACACATAGGGGTTGTTGCTTTCATCGGTCATCACGGCCGCGTTTTCGATCAAAACCGCATGCTCCGCCCGATCCTTTTCCAAAGTGATGTGGGCCGTCATGCCGCAAAGAAGGCCGGTGGTATCCTCTATGGTCACATGGGCGCTGTAACAGGGGATGCCCCCGCTGGCCTTTTCCGCCTCACGGCTGATGTAGGTGATCTCCCCCTTGCGGCTTTGGCCATGGAGGGCCTGGAAATCCACGGTGACCTCCGCCCCCACCGTAAGGGCGGCGGCATCCTGCTCATCGGCTAAAAGCCGCACCACCAATGTATCGTAATCGGCCACAGTAAACAGGGTGCCCCCCTGGGGGATGCTCTGCCCGGGGGAAAGGGTCAGTTCCCCCAATGTGCCATCCTGCCCGGCCTTATATAGGGTGCCCTGCTCACTGCGCAGCACCGCATCCCCCTTTTTAACGGCATCCCCGCTTTTACGGTACAGCTTTTGCACCGTAAGGGGCATGGCGGCGGTGCAGGTGCTGCGGCTGGGGGCGATCACCGTTCCGCTGAAATGGTAATAGGTAACAAGGTCACCCGTTGTTACGGTTTTTGCCTCGTACCCTGCGGTGGGGCTGCGCCCTTTTATCATGGCCAGCAGCAACAGGGAGAGCACCGCAAGCACACAAAGCAAGATGATGAGCCTCTTCTGCCCCTTTCGTTTTTCCATACCTGTTTCCTCCATCATCCCGCCTCCTTTTTGCTTTCTTTATCCTGCCGCCCCCATTGGCCGATTATGCAGAAAAAACATCCCCCTATGGACAATCCTTCTTTTGAGGTATAGAATAACTGCAACCTGTTTGGAGGTTGTTTTTTATGGATCAAACCCGTTATTCCGGCATCATTGCCGATGCTCATACCCACATCTTCCCCGAAAAGATCGCCCAAAAGGCCACCGATTCCATCGGCAGTTTTTATGATATCCCCATGGACCACACCGGCCTTGCGGAAAAGCTGATCGTAAGCGGCAGCGCCATCGGCGTGAAAAAATACCTGGTATGCTCCACCGCCACCAAGGCAGAGCAGGTCCGTTCCATTAACGATTTCATCCATGCACAGTGCCAGATCCACCCGGAGTTTTTAGGCTTTGCCACCTTGCACCCTGATCTTACAAATTGGGAGGACGAGATCGAACGCATCTTAACTTTGGGCTTACGGGGCATCAAGCTCCACCCGGATTTTCAGCGGTTTGATATCGACGATGCCCGCTGCATCCCCATCTATAAGCGGCTGAGCGAAGCGGGTCTGCCGGTGTTGTTTCACATGGGGGATGATCGGTACGATTTCTCCGCCCCCATGCGCCTGAGGCGTGTGATGGACCGGGTGCCTGAGCTTCATTCCATTGCTGCCCACTTTGGCGGGTTCCGCCGCTGGGGCGAGGCACTGAACTGTTTAAAGGAAGGGAACATCTGGTTCGATACCTGCAGTACCCTCTTCTGCTTAAATAAAGAGGAAGCATTAAAGACCCTTTACACCTTCGGGGTGGAACGCTTCTTCTTTGGGACGGATTTCCCCATGTGGGATCACAAAGAGGAGCTTGAGCGGTTCTTATCCCTGGGCCTTAGTAAGGAAGAAAACGACCGCATCCTTTACCGTAATTTTGCGGATTTTTACAATGTTGACCTAACAAAATAAAAGGAGCCCTCAGGGCTCCTTATTTTTTGCATCCATGGAGGCAAAAATCCGCCTTTTTGCTGGATTTTTCCCCCGCCTGTGATATAATCCCATGGTAGTTTTGAAGAGGGTGATGATTTTGCAGCGTATTGGGGCGAATAACGTAAAAGGTGTTTTGTTTGCTGTGCTGGCAGGGCTTTGCTGGGGGATCTCCGGCTGCTGCAGCCAGTTTTTGTTTACCTATAAAGGCATGGTTTCCACCTGGCTTTCCCCCGTGCGCCTGTTGGGCAGCGGCATCACCATGCTCATCGTGGCCTTTTTTACCCAGCGCAAAAGCCTTGTTGAAACGGCAAAGTGCAAAAAGGATATGATCCGCATTTTGTGCTACGGCGTCTTTGGCGTTATGATGAGCCAGTTTTCTCTCATGACAGCCATTCAGCACACCAACGCCGCCACCGCAACGGTGATCCAGTACGTGGGCCCCGTGTTTGTGATGATGGTGGTGTGCTTACGGGACCGCCGTGCCCCCCGTTTGGGCGAGGTCATCGCCGTTATTCTGGCGGTGGGCGGCACCTACCTCATTGCCACCCATGGTGACCCCACCTATTTGGCTGTTTCCCCCGAGGGGCTCATCTGGTGCCTGATCTCCGCTCTTGCCATCGTTACCTATACCCTCATCCCGGGGGATGTGCCCCAGCGCCGCTCCGGCCCCGTTACCATCGGCTACGCCATGACGGTGGGCGGTATCGTCCTTTCTTTGGTGTTTGGGGTGTGGAATGTGCCGCCGCTGGATTTTGAAGCTATTCTGTTTATTTTAGCCACCATCTTCATCGGTGCAGTGGGCGGCCACAGCTTTTATCTGGCGGCCATCCGCCATATTGGGCCCATCAAAAGCAGCATCATCTCCAGCGTGGAGCCCCTTTCCAGCGCGGTGATCTCCGTACTGTGGCTGGGCAACACCTTTATGGCCATCGATATCATCGGTTTTGCCATGATCCTTCTTACGGTGTTTTTGCTGGGCGGCAAGAAAAAGCAAGAAGAATAAAAAAAGAGCCGAAAGGCTCTTTTTTTTATTCTTCCGTTTCTGCTTTTAAGGCGGCACTTACCGCAACAGAAAGCTGATCGGGGCAGCTGGTGGGCTTGTAGCCGCACCGGATGCCTTTGAACATCTCGCAGATGCGCTGTACCGTCTGGCCTTCGCTGGCCCGGGCGATGCCCTGGAGGTTTCCGTGGCAGCCGCCCTGGAACACCACATTTTTGACGATGTCCCCTTCCAATTCAAAATCGATCCTCCGGGAGCAGGTGCCCCGGGTCTGGTAGCTGTGCTTCATGCTTGCTCTCCTATATCGTGATGGTTTGCTTTTGCTAACATAATGGGGAAGCTGTTAAGGCCTTTTTGCAAAATGGGGCCAAACCGTTCCCCCCGGTAGGGCACCATACCGTAAAGCTCTTCACAAAACCCTTTGTGGATGCCATCAGCATCGGCACCCAGCTGCAGGGCTTTTTTCAAAAACATGGCTCCAAGGAGGATGCGCTCCTCTGTAAAAACGGGGTCATAGGTGCCAAGGTAGGCAAGGATGCCCCCAAGGTCCCGCTCGATGGGGCCTTTTTTGAGGGGCTCTTCAAAGTCTACCGAATAACAGACGCTGCCGTCAAACAAAAAGTTGCGCAGATTCACATCCCCCCGTAATTGGCCGCCGCTTGCATCATAATAACAAAACAGCCAATGGCAAAGGGCTTCCATGGCGGCTTTGCCAAGGGCGCTGTCACCTTCCAGCTTGGGCAGAAGGTCCGCATAGTTTTCGCCGGGGAGGCGGCTGAGGGTAAGGGTATTGCCTTCCTCCGCTAAAACCTCCGGAATGGCGCAAAGCCCCGATCGTTTTAACAGCAAAAGATTCTGCCGCTCAACGGCAAGCACATCCATACTGCGGTATTCTTTGCATACAGCCGCATCGTTTAAGGGGTACACCTTGTTGCGCTTGCTGATAAAATGCTCCATCAGCGGCCGCCCCCAAAGGTGATGGTCACTTCGCCGCCCTCTTCATACCCTTCCAGCTCTTTTACGATGCCGATGAGGGTGTTTCTTAAGATGCGCTCCACAAAGGGCACCAGGTGCAGCTGCTTGCCCCCCACACGAAGGGTGATGCTTTGATCATATTGGGCGCACTCATCGCGGTCCCGCTTGCCGCTGATGACATCGGCACAAAAACCGGGGCAGTCGCTGCCGCATTTGCCGCAGCACTCCGGCTCCACATCGGGCAAGGGGGCAAAGGCATGCTGTTCAATAAAATCCGCAAAAGCTCCTGCATCCTTTAGCGGGTTTAAAACGGGCATGCCGTTTAACTCCGTAAGGCCGGTGTTGGCCAGCACCCCGGCGTAGGCCACGGTGCGCGGGTCAGGCACAGCGGGCAGATCCTCCGCCGTTTTTGCAAACTGGATGACGGGGCAAAGCACATCCCGCACCCCTTCTAAAATAAGATAATCGCAGTCAAACTGGCGGATGAGTTCCCTTGGGGTAAGGGTGTGGGGCAGTAAAATGGCGGTATCATCGGGGCACCGGGCGATGGTCTGGTACGCCCCCGCAGCCCGGTGGCGGCCGGTGTTGCTTGTGGGGTCATCCAGGCTGAAGTTTTCTTTATGGATGTTCTTCACGCTGCCGACTTTGTAGCCTCGTTTGGTCAATTCTGAAATAGCGGCTTCGCAGGCGGTGGTTTTACCGCTTTTGCTGAAGCCCACCATGCTGATGGCCTTCATGGGATCACCTCGTGGGTATTGTACCTTCTAACCGCCATAGGCGCAAGAAAAAAGACCGGGTGCATGGTGCATCCGGTCTTTTTGCCACTTTGATCATTTCGCTCAGTTTTTGTTCTGACGCTGGTTCTGCTGATTCTGACGCTGCTTCTCCTGCTGGTTCTGCTGACGCTGTTTTTCCTGCTGATTCTGGTTCTGATTCTGGTTACGGTCCATGTAAGCACCCTCCTTTCCGGTGGTTTCAAAGGTAGTATGACCAGAGTGCATTGCGGTTATCCCTTTTTTGCATAGGGAAAATCCAGCCTGTAAACAATAACCCTGAAGGAGGGATCCCATGCTGCTGATTACAAACGGACGGGTTTTTACGATGGATGGCCGCTGCTACGAAACAGGCAGTGTGCTCATCGAAGGAACAACCATCAAAAAGGTAGGGCCCATGGAGGAAGTCACCTGCCCCCAGGGCACGAAGGTGCTCGATGCCATGGGCGGGTGGATCCTGCCCGGGCTCATCGAAAGCCACTGTCATGTGGGCATTACGGAGGAAAACAAGGGCACCGTGGGGGATGACTGCAACGAAGGCACCAACCCCATCAACCCAGCTTTACGGGCGCTGGACGGCATCAACCCCATGGACCACGCTTTTGTGGATGCGGCAAAATGCGGCATCACCGCCTGCATGGTGGGGCCGGGCAGCACCAACGTTGTGGGGGGCCAATTTGTGCTGATGAAGACCATGGGCGGCCCCACCATGGAAAGCCGCGTGGTGCTGGCCCCCGCCGCCATGAAGATCGCTTTGGGGGAAAACCCCAAATCCGCCTACGGCACCAACGGCAATGCCCCCGCCACCCGCATGGCCATCGCCGCCCTTTTGCGCAAAGAGCTGCAGCGGGCGAAGGACTATTTTATGAAAAAGGAGCAGGCGGCAAAAACCGGCGATGCCTTCACGGTGGATCACGATTTAGAGCCCTGGCAGGATGTTTTTACCGGCGCCATCCCATTAAAAGCCCATGTGCACCGGGGGGATGACATCGTCACCGCCATCCGCATCGCAAAGGAGTTTGGGCTCAACATGACGCTGGATCACTGCACCGAGGGCCATCTGGTAACGGATGCGGTGGCGGCATCCGGCTTTGGGGCCATCGTGGGGCCATCCCTCAGCTTTAAAAGCAAGGTGGAGGTCCAGTTTACCCATTTTAAGACCCCGGGCATTCTCACAAAGGCGGGGGTCATCGTGGCCATCACCACGGACCACCCCGTTACCCTCATCCAAACTTTGCCCATCTGCGCCGGCTTTGCCGCCCGTGAGGGCATGGGGGTGGAAGAAGCACTCAAGGCCATTACCATCAACCCCGCAAAGCTGCTAAAGGTCAGCCACCGCATGGGCAGTTTGACAAAGGGCAAGGATGCCGATGTGGCGGTGTTTTCTTCGAGTCCCATGGAGGTCTTTACCAAATGCCTTTATACCGTCATCGACGGCAGCGTGGTTTATGACCACCGTAAAGGCGGGCAATAGCCCCCTACGCCCTTGCAACGCTTTATGATGGTGATATAATAAAGCTAAGGGGGCGAAAGTATGAGCATCACCGTACGGGAGTATACCCAAAGGGATATGAATCATATGGTCAACATCTGGAATCAGGTGGTGGAGGATGGCGTTGCCTTCCCCCAGACGGAGCCGCTGACGGCTGCTTCGGGGGAGGCATTTTTTCAAGAGCAGACCTTTTGCGCTGTGGCGGAAAAAGACGGTGCCGTGGTGGGCATGTACATCCTGCACCCCAACAACATCGGCCGCTGTGGGCACATCGGCAACGCCAGCTACGCAGTGGAGCGGAGCCATAAAGCCATGGGCGTGGGGGAAGCTTTGGTGCGCCACAGCCTTGTAGCCGCAAAAGAAGCGGGGTTTCGGCTGATGCAGTTCAACGCCGTGGTGGCGGATAATGCCGCAGCCCTTCATTTGTACACCAAGCTGGGCTTTGTGCGCCTGGGCACCATCCCCGGGGGATTTTTTAAGAAAAACGGCATTTATGAGGACATCGTGCTGTTTTATAAAGTCCTTTAGGGTTTTCCTTTTTTGCCCAACGCCTTGATTTTGCCAATTTCATGCTTTAATATTGTTCTGTTAAGGTTTTATAATTTTGCCCGCACAGCGGGATGGAGGGGAAAACGTGAAAAAACTGTTTCACATGTCTCGTGAGGATATCACCGAGATCAAGGGGATGTGCATCCCCGTCTTTGTTGAGCAGCTGACCATCGCCCTGATGGCCATGCTGGTTTCTGCCATGGTAAAGGGCAGCGGCATGGCGGCGGTAGCAGCTGTAAACCTGCTAAACTCTTTGGTCATGCTGTTCCAGCAGGCCTTTACCAGCATCGGCGTTGGTGTTACCGTTGTGGTAGCCCAGTACCGCGGCAGGGGCGATTTGCAGGCCACCGGCCATGCCACCGGCCAAACCGTCATGCTTTCGGTGTATATCGCCTCGTTTTTGACCATCATCGGCTTTGTGTTTATGGAGCCCATTTTAGGGATGATCCTGGCGGATTCCGAAGCATTGGTTTACAGCTACAGCCGCACCTATCTGGCATTTAACCTGGCATCCTTGCCCTTTATCGCCATTTACACCGTATCCAGCGCGGCCATCCGCGGCAGCGGATTCCCCCGCACCAGCCTGCGTGCTACCCTGCTTTATAACGGCGCCTATGCCGTGATGGGCGTCATTGCCATCACCGTCTTTAACGCCGGCCTCATCGGCGTCAGCATCTCCCTGTTGGCCAGCCGTATCATTGCGGCGGTCTACAGCATTTGGCTGCTGCACCGCGGCAACGAAAACATGACGGTGAAAAAGCTGGTCTTTAAACTGCAAAAGAACATCATGACCCCTGTTTTTAAAGTGGGCCTGCCCTTGTTCTTGGAGCAGCTGCTGTTCCAGGGCGGCAAGCTCATCACCCAGACCTTCTCCGTGGCCTTTGGTACCAACGCCATTGCAGCAAACGGCATCGTCAACAACATCCATACGCTGCAGATCGTCCCCGGCACCACCTGCAGCAATGCCGCACCGCCCATCGTGGGCAAGTACTGCGGCATGGGCGATAAGGAAGAGGCCAAGCGCAAGGGCTTCCAGTTCCTGCTTTTAAGCACCGCTACATCCCTGATTGCCAGCATGTTTATCTTCATCTTTATGGGCCCCTTGAGCAGCCTGTTTACCGATGTGCCCGAGGTCACCCATGAGATCCACAGCGTATTTATGATCCTCTGCTTCACGGTACCCGTACTGTGGCCCTGGGGCTTCACCCTGCCCTCCATCCTCCGCAGCTCCGGCGATGCTGTGTTCACCAGCGTTGTGACCATCGGCGCTATGATCACCATGCGCATCGGCATTGCTTACTACTTCACCCAGATCGCCCGCATCGGCATCAACGGCATTTGGTTTGGTATGTACGCCGACTGGATCTTCCGCATTGTGTTCTTCCTGCCCAGGTTCTTAAAGGGCAAGTGGCTGGAAAAAGAGCTCATCAAAGGGGAAAAGAAGGCTGCGTAAACAGCAAATACAAAAAGGACCGCGCTGCGGTCCTTTTTATGTTTCAGAAACTGCATGGACTTGTTTGACAGCCAAATAGCTCTTGATATTCAAAAACCGTTGGAGTAGTATAGTACCATTGGATTTTTATGTGCACTATCCACCGGGATTCCGGTTGGTTGGGAGGGGAAGTTTTTTTGAAAAAGCTATTTTCTATGTCTAAGGAGGATATCCGGGAGATCCGGGGGATGTTCATCCCGGTCTTCATCGAGCAGCTGACCATCGCACTCATGGCCATGCTGGTATCCGCCATGGTAAAGGGCAGCGGTATGGCAGCAGTTGCCTCCGTCAACCTCTTAAATTCCCTGGTCATGCTGCTGCAGCAGGCCTACACCAGCATCGGTGTTGGCGTTACCGTAGTAGTAGCCCAGTTCCTGGGCCGCAGGGATCTCAAATCCACCGGCCGTGCGGCAGGCCAGGCCATCATGCTTTCGGTGTACATCTCTTTGTTCATCATGGCGGGCAGCTTCCTCTTCTTGGAGCAGCTGCTGGGCATGATGCTGGGCGCCAGCGAGCCTTTGGTTTACGCTTACAGCCGCACCTACCTCATTTATAACGTGCTCTCTTTGCCCTTCATCGCCATTTACACCGTGGCTTCTGCCTCTATCCGTGGCAGCGGGTTCCCCCGTATGAGCCTCATCGCAACGTTGATCCACAATGGCGGCTACGCCATTTTAGGTCTGCTGGCTGTTAATGTATTTCACGCCGGTCTGGAGGGCGTCAGCATGGCGCTGCTCGCCAGCCGCGTCATCGCAGCTGCCGCCAGCATGTATCTGCTTTATCGGGGCAACGCCAATATGCAGGTCCGCAAGATCCCCTTTAAGCTGGAAAAGGAGATCATGGCACCTGTGTTTAAGGTGGGCATCCCCCTGTTTTTAGAGCAGCTGCTGTTCCAGGGTGGCCGACTCATCACCCAGACCTTCTCCGTGGCCTTTGGTACCAACGGCATCGCGGCAAACGGCATCGTCAACAACATCCACAGTTTGCAGATCGTACCCGGCACCGCCATCAACAATGCTGCACCGCCCATCATCGCCAAATACTGCGGCATGGGTGATAAGGTCGAGGCTAAGCGCAAGGGCTACCAGTTCATCATGCTGTGCACCGTGTTCCTGGTGGTCACCAGTTTGGGCATCTTCCTGCTGCTTGGGCCGCTGACCAGCCTGTTCACCGATGTACCCGCCGTTGCAAACGAGGTCATCAGCACCTTCAGCCTCATCTGCCTGATGGTATCCATCTTCTGGCCCATGGGCTTCACCATCCCCGCCATTCTTCACAGCTCCGGCGACGTGGTATTCACCAGCGCTGTTACCGTCAGCGCCATGGCTCTGATGCGCATCGGCATCGCTTACTACTTTACCCAGATCGCACGGGTGGGCATCACGGGTATTTGGTTTGGTATGTACGCCGACTGGATCTTCCGCATTGCCTTCCTGCTGCCCCGGTTCATCAAGGGCAAATGGCTGGAAAAGGAACTCATCAAGAGCGACAAGAAAAAAGCCGCTGCATAAAGCAAACAAAAAGGACCGCACTGCGGTCCTTTTTTTGTGTAACAAACCCGTCAAAAAGGGAAAACATACTTGATATTTTCACTGCCGGTGGTAAGATAGTACCATTGCTTTTCAGATGACATCCACCGTGTTTCGGTGGTTTGGAGGAGATATTTTGAAAAAACTGTTTTCCATGTCCCGTGAGGACGTAAGGGAGATCCGGGGGATGTTCATCCCGGTGTTCATCGAGCAGCTGACCATCGCGCTCATGGCCATGCTGGTATCCGCCATGGTAAAGGGCAGCGGTATGGCAGCAGTTGCCTCCGTCAACCTCTTAAATTCTCTGGTCATGCTGCTGCAGCAGGCCTATACCAGCATCGGTGTTGGCGTTACCGTAGTAGTAGCCCAGTTTTTAGGGCGGGGGGATTTAAAATCCACCGGCCGTGCGGCGGGCCAGGCCATCATGCTTTCGGTGTATATTTCCCTGTTCATCATGGCGGGCAGCTTCCTCTTCTTGGAGCAGCTGCTGGGCATGATGCTGGGCGCCAGTGAGCCTTTGGTTTACACCTACAGCCGCACCTATTTAAGCTATAATATCCTGTCCCTGCCCTTTATCGCCATCTACACCGTGGCAAGCGCATCCATCCGCGGAAGCGGGTATCCCCGGGCAAGTCTCATCGCCACGCTGATCCACAACGGCGGCTATGCCATTTTAGGCCTGCTGGCTGTCAACGTGTTCAATGCCGGCTTGGAGGGCGTGAGCATGGCGCTGCTCTTCAGCCGCGTCATCGCTGCTGCTGCCAGCATGTACCTGCTGTACCGGGGCAACTCCAATATGCAGGTCCGCAAGATCCCCTTTAAATTGGAAAAGGAGATCATGGCGCCTGTGTTTAAGGTGGGCATCCCGCTGTTTTTAGAGCAGCTGCTGTTCCAGGGGGGTAAGCTCATCACCCAGACCTTCTCCGTGGCCTTTGGTACCAACGGTATTGCGGCAAACGGCATCGTCAACAACATTCATAGTTTGCAGTGCGTGCCCGGCACCGCCATCAACAACGCCGCGCCCCCCATCGTGGCCAAATACTGCGGCATGGGGGATAAGGCCGAGGCCAAGCGCAAAGGCTACCAGTTCATCATGCTGTGTACCCTGTTTATGACGGTGACCAGCCTTGGCATCTTCATCTTCCTGCCCCTTCTGACCGGCCTGTTCACCGATGTGGCTGCTGTAGCCGGCGAGGTCATCAGCACCCTGAGCCTCATCTGCATCATGGTGCCCCTGTTCTGGCCCATGGGCTTCACCATCCCCGCGATTTTGAACAGCTCTGGCGACGTGGTGTACACCAGCACCGTCACCGTAGGTGCCATGGCTTTGATGCGCATCGGCATCGCTTACTACTTCACCCAGATCGCACGGGTGGGCATCACGGGTATTTGGTTCGGTATGTACGCCGACTGGATCTTCCGCATCGCCTTCCTGCTGCCCCGGTTTATCAAGGGCAAATGGCTCAATAAAGAGGTTATTAAGAGCAGCAATGCCAAAGCTGCGTAAGAAAGCAAAAGAGGATGCAGCAGCATCCTCTTTTATTTATCCGCCATACTTAATGGTAACTCCCTGTGGTCACACAGGGGGTTTTATTAAGCAAAAAAAGACCCCTCCTAAGAGGGGCCTTTTTTATGCCATAAGTTTAGTTATCTTTGGCTTTGCGCTCGTAACCGGCGATCTTGTCCTTAGCTTCTTTCTCGGTGCGGGTGAAGAGCTCTTCAGCCAGCTCGGGATGTGCAGCATACAGGGAACGATAGCGGTTTTCGCCCATCATGAACTCGCGGAAGCCTTCCTGAGGAATGCGGCTGTCGAGGCTGAAGGGGTTCTTGCCTTCGTCGATGAGAGCGGGGTTGAACCTGTACAGGGGCCAGTAGCCAACCTCTACCGCGCGCTTTGCTTCGGCGATGGAGCGGCTCATGTTGATGCCGTGGTTGATACAGGGAGCATAGGCGATGATGAGGGAGGGGCCGGGATAAGCTTCAGCTTCGGCCAGGGCCTTCAGAGCCTGTGCGGGGGTGGAGCCGATGCAGAT
>SVGV01000032.1 GCA_015056185.1 Clostridiales bacterium
TGTGCGTACCGGCACCATCCCCCAGCCCAAGGACATCGAAGTTACCAATGAAAAAGATGTTTCCGGCGGGCGCATGGGTCACCGCTGCACCACATATAAGATCTATAAAGATAAAGACGGCAAAGAGATCAAGCGGATCGCCATCAAGAGCGGTACTTACCCCGCCCGTGCAGCTAGGGTATTGAAGGTGGAAGAACCTTCGCCCACTCCCGGCACCGGTGAGGATCCCGGTACCGATCCCGGCACCACTCCTGATCCCGGTGCTACTCCCGTGCCTGACCCCGGTTCCGGTACGGAATGATTATTGGAGGGTGTATGAAACAACACTCGATCAAAACCATCATCAAAGCGGCAGTTCTTGCAACTGCCGCTTTCTTTCTTTTGGCCATGCCCTTAAAAGGGGCAGATGAGGGGCTTGTACACACAACCATTGCCGCACGCTTCCCCCATAAGCCCGTGCTGATCGCCCGGTTTTCCACCCTCTACCCCTATGAAACTGCGACCCATAAGGCCCGTCATCATAACATCGACCGCATGTGCCGCTTGACGGATGGCGTCATCCTGCTCCCGGGTGTTGAGTTTTCCTTAAACGACCATGTGGGTCCCCGCACCGATCCCACCCTGTGGATGCCCGCTCCTACCATCTTACAGGGCAAACTGGTGGATGATTTGGGCGGGGGCATCTGTCAGTTTGCCACAACCCTTTATAACTGTGCCCTCATGGCGGATGTCACCGTTACAGAGCGCAGCCCTCACAGCATTCCGCCGGCCTACGTGCCCATAGGGCAGGATGCCGCCATTGCCACCGGCGGGGCGGACCTCAAACTATACAGCACCGCCAAGACACCCATCCTCATCTCCTGTTTTACTGCCGATGCCGCTCCCCGCCAAAAAGAGGTGGTGGTAGAACTGTACGGCAGCCCCTTGCCCTATGAGATCACCCTCAAAAGCAGCGTGATACAAGAGCTTTCCCCGGGGGAGGAACCGATCGTGGTGGAAGAACCCTGGCAAGCATCCCCCATGCGCAAAGGGTACGAGGCAGAGCTTTACGCCATCTACCTGGATGCCCGAGGGAACGAGCATCACCGCCGGCTGATCAGGCGCAGCATCTATCCCGCCGCAGCGGAGCGCATCTATCCCGGCCGTGATCATACAAAAGTAGAATGATTGGATTACGCTGCCTTCATTGACGGCGGTATTGACAAAATGATATATTAAAACTTAAGTTGGGAGGGAATGTCAAATGGACCTGAAAACCGGAATTATCGATATTTTGAAGGAAAACGCCCGTACCGAAACTGCCGATATGGCAGCCATGCTGGGCGCAGAAGAAGCGGAGGTTTTAAACACCATCCGCGCATTGGAAGATGAAAAACTCATTTTAAAGTATACCGCTATCGTCAATGAGGAAAAGCTGGATTCCGACAGCGTCACTGCCCTCATCGAGGTTAAAGTCAGCCCCATGCGGGAGCAGGGCTTTGATTCCATCGCAAAGCGCATCTACCGATTCGATGAGGTGGAGTCCGTCTTTCTTATGAGCGGTGCTTACGATTTGATGGTGCTGATCCACGGCGACAGCATGCGGCAGATCGCCTTCTTCGTGGCCCAAAAGCTGGCCACCATCGATGGCGTCCTCAGCACCGCCACCCATTTTGTGCTGAAAAAATACAAGGAGTTAGGCGTCATCTTCGAAACCGTGGATGAAGAGACCCGCCTGCCCGTCACGCCATGAGGATAGAAGATCGCATTGCCGGCCATGTGGCCGCGGTAAAGCCAAGCGGCATCCGCAAGTTTTTTGATATCGTCAGCGAGATGAAGGACGCCATTTCCCTTTCGGTGGGCGAGCCTGATTTCGTCACCCCCTGGAATATCTGCGAAAACGCCATCTATTCCATCGAGCGGGGGCATACCCACTACACCTCCAACGCAGGTTTGCTGGAGCTGCGCCAGCTGATCTGCAAGTATTACAAAACCCGCTTTTCCGTCAGTTATGATCCCAGCCAGGTGCTGGTCACCGTTGGCGCCAGCGAGGCCATCGATCTTGCCGTCCGCGCCCTGGTGGAGCCGGGGGATGAAGTGCTGATCCCCGCACCTTCCTATGTTTCCTATGAGCCCACGGTGCAGCTGGCCCATGGGGTGCCTGTTGCGGTGCCCACCCGTGCGGAGGATGACTTCCGCCTGGATCCCGAGGTGCTCAAAAGCCTCATCACCCCCAAAACCAAGGCACTGGTGCTGCCTTACCCCAACAACCCCACCGGCGCTGTCATGGGGAAGGAACATCTTTTGGCACTGAGCGAAGTGCTAAAGGGCACCGATGTTGTCATCATCTCCGATGAGATCTATGCAGAACTCACCTACGGGGGCGATCACGTCAGCATTGCCTCCATCCCGGATATGTATGAGCGCACCATCGTCATCAACGGATTTTCCAAGGCCTTTGCCATGACGGGTTGGCGCTTAGGCTATGTGATGGCCCACCCGGACCTCCTTGCCGCCATGCTGAAGATCCACCAGTTTACTATGCTCTGCGCCACCATCATGACCCAGTACGCCGGCGTGGAGGCACTGCGCCACGGCCTGGAGAGCAATTTTGCCAGCGTGGATCATATGCGTAAAGAATACGACCGCAGGCGCAACTACATCGTTTCCAATCTCAACAAAATGGGCCTAAATTGCTTTGAACCCCGCGGGGCGTTTTATGCCTTCCCGGATATCACCTCAACGGGGCTTCGGAGCGAGGAATTCTGCGAGAAACTCCTCTATGCCAAAAAAGTCGCGGTGGTGCCCGGCACCGCCTTTGGCGAATTTGGCGAAGGGTTCGTGCGTATTTCCTATGCGGCCAGCATGGAAAACATCAAAAAAGCGCTGAGCCTCATGGAAGAGTTCATCCAGGGGAGGTAACGACATGTCTCGCAACATTAAACTCATCGTAACGGATCTCGACGGTACCTTCGTGCCGGATATGTGGAATTTGGTGCCGGAGAACTTAAAGGCCTTAAAGGCTGCCAAAGAGGCGGGCATCCGCGTCTGCGCCTGTACCGGCCGCCATTGGGGCATGGCCCGCACCGTGCTGGAGGCGGGGGAGTTTGACCCCATCTGCATCGCCAGCAACGGCGCCGCTATTTTGCATGCCCATACGGGGGAATATTACGAAAAGAAGCTCATCAAAAAAGAATGGCTGTTGGATATCGTGGCCTATTTAAAACAAAAAGCTGCAAACGAACCCAATATTGGCGCGCGTACCCTGACCGTCCGCGGTTATGGCGGCACCCCGGGCATGGATTACATCCGCTTTTGCGATAAAAACGTGTTTCTAAACTGGAACGAACACATCGTAGAAGATGTTCTGGAGCACGATGTATACCTTCTGGATGAAACCTACCCCATGACCACCCGCTTATACCGCCGCGAAGCCGATTGGATCGCCGCCGCAGGGGATACCATCGAGCGCATCTTGTTTGATATCGGCCGCAGCGAGGTGGAAGATGTGCTGGAACTTCGTAAGGAGCTTTCCGCCATCGCCCCCGTTGAGGTAACCAGCGCTTACGGCACCGTGATCGAGATCACCCATAACGAGGCCACCAAGGGCAACGCCTTAAAATGGCTGTGCAATCATTATGGCATTCCCCAAAGCCAGACCCTTGCCATGGGGGACGGCTTAAACGATATGCCCATGGTACAGTGGGCAGCCGTTGGTGTAGCTGTGGGCAATGCCCGCCCTGCTTTAAAAGAGGTGGCCGATATCGTCGCGCCCAATGTGGCGGACGGCGGCTTTGCAAAAGTGGTATATGACTGCATCGAGGGGAGGATTTAAAAACAGATGTCCCATAACATCAAGCTGATCGTGACCGATCTGGATGGCACCTTTGTGCCAAATATCCATGAAGTGATCAAAGAGAATCTGGCTGCCCTAAAAGCTGCAAAAGCTGCCGGCATTCGGGTAGTGGCTTGCACGGGTCGCCACTGGGGGCAAGCGCAATGTGTGCTTGCTGCTTCGGATTTTGATGAGATATGCATAACCAGCCATGGTTCTGCAGTGGTCAGCACCCGCACAGGAGAGGACAAGCGCCTTTTGCCCCTTCATGATGAATGGATGCCGAAGATTTACCAGTATTTAGAAAGCATGGGGATCTCCATAGAAAAAACCAGAGTATGCGATCGTTTTTGTTACTACGGGATAGATCCTACTATCCGGGAGGAGTGGGAGGATCGCTTGCAGTGGATGTACGGCACAGAGCATCCCAGTATGACGCGTGTGTTTCGGACGCCAGAGCTGTTCTTATCCGCCGAACGTGGCCGGTCTGAACGCTTGTTATTTACGGTACCTTGCTGTGAGGCAGAGGATCTTATGCGCATTCAGCAGGAGCTTGTAACTGTAGCACCGGTGGTGGTGACGAATGCCAGTGGTACAGAAATGGAACTGATTAATCAACACGCAGGAAAGCATAACGGCGCTAAATGGGTTGCGCAATACTATGGGATAGAAAGAACCAATGTCCTGGCCATTGGTGATGGTTTCAACGATATCCCTATGGTACAATGGGCCGGCGTTGGCGTCGCTATGGGCAATGCAAAAGAAGCCTTAAAAGAAGTTGCCGATATCGTCGCGCCCAATGTGGCGGACGGCGGCTTTGCAAAAGTGGTATATGACTGCATCGAGGGCAGGATTTAAAAAAAGTATGTCTCATAACATCAAGCTGATCGTGACGGATCTGGATGGTACCTTCCTTCCGGACCGGGATTATTTCATAGAAGAAAACTTAAAGGCGGTAGCGGCCGCCAAAGAGGCCGGCATACGGGTGTGCATTGCAACGGGGCGCCACTGGGGCTCCTCCAAATGCGTGCTGGATGCCGCCCCTTTTGATGCCCTCTCCATTACGGGCCATGGTGCCGCCGTGGTGGAAAGCGCCACCGGCAAATACCGCTACTTAAACCCTGTGCCCGGCAGCTGTCTGCCCAAACTGGTACGGCATCTGTTAAATAAAGAATCCTTAGAGCCTGTGGACAGGCCCCGTACTCATGATGTGGATCTGCCTAAGAACGGCTCCTCCATCAGCCTTGCCACCCAGGCCTTTTCCGCTGTGTACCGGCCGGGGCTAACAACCCCCATGGAAGAGCAGTACAGCTACCCTTATGGGCCAAAGTACCCCATGGTCCGGCGGGCCTACCGGGATGTTGATTCCTGGACGGCATCGGTAGGGGAGAACACCGAATGGGTCACCTTTGATATCGGCCGCATCGGTGTAGAGGATATTGCAGAATTAAAGCAGGAGATCAGCGCCTTTGCCCCCCTTGAAGTCACCACCGCCTACGGCACCGTGATGGAGATCACCGCAAAAGGTGCCACCAAAGGCGAGGGCATCCGATGGGTGGCGGAGCACTACGGCATCCAACGGGACGAGATTTTAGCCATTGGCGATAACTTAAACGATGCCGATATGTTCCGCTGTGCCGGGGTAGGCGTATGCGTTGCAAACGGCCATGAAGCATTAAAGCAAATGGCCCATATGATTGCGCCCGCCTGCAATGAAGCCGGCTTTGCAAAGATAGTTTACGATTGTATTGAGGGAAGGATCTAATAAAGGATGTCACAAAAGAAGAAGCTCATCGCCATCGATATGGATAACACCCTGTTCACACCGGATATGTATGAAACCTTCAACAATTTAAGCGCCCTTCATACTGCGGTGGAAAACGGCATCACCGTTTGTGCCTGTACCGGGCGGCCCTGGTATAATGCCAGTCACTTCTTCCGCCTGTTCCCCTTTGGGGAATACTGCATCACCAGCAATGGTGCCGGCATCGTAAAAACGGCGGATGGCACCCCGGTAGAGGTATCCAATATGGATCCTGAGCGCCTGCCTGCATTGCTGGATTACCTCACCACCATGGAAGAACTCAATGATGGTGTAAAGGTATCCACCAACAGCTTCTTTGGTGTGTGGGATCCCCATCAGCAGGAGGCTAAGGTGGAGCGCAAGGGTGATTGGCTCTTTGGCGAATACCCCGGTTTTACCATATCCTACCGGGAAAAGGCCGACTGGATCGAGGCCGTCCGCTACGATACCCAGCGCCTGCTGCTTTCCTTTACCCAAGTGGATGCGGAATTATTAAAGGATGTTTCTAAAAAACTCTGCGCCATTATGCCGGTGGAAGCCACCATCTCCTTTAAAACCATGGTGGAGGTCATGGCCCCCGGCTGCACCAAGGGGGCTACCTTAAGCCGCCTTGCCGCCATGATGGGCGTTGAGCGGGAAAACGTCATGGCCATTGGAGACAACGTTAACGACATCAGCATGATAGAGTGGGCGGGCACCGGTGTGTGCGTTCACAACGGTCAGCAGGCGTTAAAAGATGCAGCCGACATCGTCCTGCCCGATTATAAAAACGGCGGCCTGCGCAAGGCTGTGGAATATTTACTGGAGGTCTAACATGAGCGAGATCAAACTCATCGTAACGGATCTGGACGGCACCTTTTTGATGGGGAAGAATGTCGTCAGCGAGGAAAACAAGGCGGCCATCGCCGCAGCCCGCAAAAAGGGCATCAAGGTATGCGGGGCGACCTCCCGCTGCTGGGGTACCTGCAAACGGGTGGCGGAACAGGCCGGTTTTAAAGATTTGTTTGTGGTCAACAACGGCGCCAGCATTTTAAAAGCCCCCACTTTGGAAAGGGTCTTTACCTCCAATTTGGATCCCGACCTTGTGGAGCCCGTACTGCGCCTTGCGGTAAAATATGTGACCAATTTAAAGACCCAGGGGTTCTATTCCACCATCTCCACCTGGGATCTTGTCAACGATTGGAACCGGGAGGTCTGCACTGACGACGGCACCATCTTTGACCCCATGGCCTCGGAATACGGCTTTTTATATGATGATTTCGACGCCTTCGTGGAAAAGGCCGTTCAAAGCCGCACCCAGATCATCGCCGGAAATATGGAACACGAATTAAACAACGATTTCTATTATGACCTCTGCGGCATCGGCGACTTTGAGTTCACCTCCGCCGGCGTCAAAGGCATCGAGATCACCCAGAGGGGCATCAACAAAGGCAGTGCCGTACGCTTTTTGGCGGATTACTACGGCGTAAAGCAGGAAAACGTTATGTGCATCGGTGATAACCGCAACGATATCCCCATGGTCTCCTGGGCGGGGGTGGGTGTTTGCGTGGAAAACGGCGCCGATGCCTTAAAGGATGTTGCCGGGTACATCACTGCGCCCTGCCACGAAAGCGGCTTTGCAAAAGCGGTAGAACGATTTGCACTGTAGGAGGAAAAATGAATCAGGATATCAAACTCATCGTGACTGATCTGGACGGCACTTTTTTAGACAGTTATAAAAACATCCCTCAAATCAACATCGATGCCGTCAAAGCCTGCAAAGAGGCGGGCATTCACGTGTGCCCCTGCAGCGCCCGCAACTGGAGCAGTTTGAAGGATATCGCCGAAGAAGCCGGCATGGATGGCTACATCATGGGTTGCAACGGCGTATTGATCATGGATGCAAAAACCGAGGAGATCCACTACCGCAATAAGCTGGACCCTGAGGCAGTAGGTCCTCTTATCCGCATCGCCATGAAGTACGGCACGCGCATCAGCGTTATGGCCAATGACCATATGATCAGCATGAAGTCCATGCGAAGGGAATTCGCCTCCCACCGGGGGGATATCCGGGTGCGCCGGGGTCCTCATAAAATGGTAGAGGTGGATACCCTGGAAGAGTTCATCGAAGCTGCCAAGGATGAATGCAACGTGCTCTTCGTCTGGATGGATCACGATGATCACCTGCCCATGTATACCGAGATGTGCGATGTGGGGGATTTTGAGCTTTCCGCTGCCGATGAAGACCATGTCTATGTGATGGCCAAGGATTCCACCAAGGGCAATGCCTGTGATATCGTGGCTAAGCTCTATGGCATTGGGCCGGAAAATGTCATGTGCTTTGGCGATGGCAAAAACGATATCCCCATGCTCCGCTATGCTTCCATCGGCGTGGCTATGGAAAACGCTATGGAGCAAACTAAGGATTCCGCCGATTACATCGCCCCCAGTAACGACGAGGGCGGCTTTGGCAAAACGGTATTTAAACTGATCTTTGGTGAAGATCGCTGAATAACGAGGTAAGATGATGAAAGATAAGATCAAACTCATTGTAACGGATCTGGACGGCACCTTCCTTTCCGATGATAAAACCGTCCCCCAAATCAATCTGGATGCGGTAAAGGCCTGCCGGGAAGCGGGCATCCATGTATGCCCCTGCAGCGCCCGCAACATCGGCATGCTCTCGGCTTTCATCCGTGAGGCCGGGTTTGACGGCCTATGCATGGGCTGCAACGGCGGCCTCATCTTCCACGCCGCCACCGGCGAGGTGTTCCGCAGCGTGCAGATCGCACCTGAGCTGGTCGAGCCCGCCGTCCGCGTGATGCTCAAGTACGGCAATAAAATGTCCGCCATGACCAACCGCAGTTCTGCCCGCTACGGCTTTAGTAAAGAAGAGATGGCTGCCAGAAAGGGCATGTCCGTTATGGAGGATTCCGGCAGTGTGGAAAACTTCATCAACACCATTCGGGAGGAATGCAACCTGCTTTCCGTCTGGATGGACCACGAACAGCACCTGCCTCTCTATACCGATCTTTCCGATATCGGCGATTTTGAGCTTTCCGCTGCCGATCTAGACCATGTGCACATCATGGCGGGGGGTGCCACCAAAGGCAGCGCCTGCGCCGCCGCAGCAGAATACTACGGCATCGGTCCTGAAAACATTATGTGCTTTGGCGACGGCAAAAACGATCTTTCCATGCTCTACTATGCCGGCGTGGCAGTGGCCATGGAAAACGGCATGGTGCAGGCCAAAGAGGCCGCTGACTACATCGCACCCAACAACAACGAGGGCGGCTTTGGCAAAGCCGTATTTAAACTGGTCTTCGGTGAGGACCGCTAAATAATGGAGCCCGATGTCAAACTGATCATTACGGATATCGACGGCACCTTCATTGCCGATGACGAAAGCATCCCTAAGGTAAACATGGATGCCCTTGCTGCCTGCCATGCTGCGGGCATCCCCGTGTGCCCCTGTACCGCCCGCCCCTGGATCCGCGCGCAGGATGCCATCGTGCCGGCGGGGTTTTCCGATGCCTGCATCGTATTAAACGGCTCGGTTATTTTTGATTGCAAGGATGGTTCCATTCTCTATCAAAACACCATCGCCCCTTTGGAGGTGGAGCCTCTTTTAAAAGTGATCCTCAAACACAGCAGCACCGTCATGGTGAACCGGCCGGATAAATTCGTTGCCTACACCGGCGCCATGGAGGCCGTGAAGGACGGCGGGCGCCTTTCGGGCTTTCCTTCGCCGGACCGCATCGCAAAGATCGGCGTTTTGACCAACACCTTTGCTGATTTCGTAACGGAAGCAAAAAAAGGCTGCTGCGTCATCCGCGTCATTGTGGATTTAGCCCACCGCCCCCTGCTGGAGCGGGAGATCGCCGCCCTTGGGCCCTATGTGGTCACTTCGGATAACCATTGGTCCGTCCATGTGCTGGCGCCGGGGGCGGGCAAAGCTGCCGGCATTGAGGAACTGTGCAAATATTATGGGGTGGAACGCCAAAATATCCTGGCCTTTGGGGATGGAGAAAACGACATCTCCATGCTAAAATGGGCTGGGGTCGGCGTGGCCATGGCCAACGCCGGCGATGCCGTAAAAGCCGCTGCCGATCATATTGCGCCCAGCAACAACGAGGGCGGCTTTGGCAAAACAGTTTTTAAACTGATCTTCCACGAGGATCGATGATATTGCTTGGAAAGAGGAACGTACACCATGAATGACATTAAACTCATCGTAACCGACATCGACGGCACCCTTGCGACCCATGGCGAGCATATCCCCCAGATCAATATCGACGCCATCCGCGCAGCCAAAGAGCTGGGCGTAAAAGTGTGCGCCTGCACCGCCCGCAACTGGACTACCGCCAAAGAGATCCTGGAACGGGCCGGCCTTACGGATTACTGCATGCTGTTAAACGGCTCTGTCATTCTGGATGTAAAAACCAAGGAGGTCCAGTACCGTAACCGCATCGCGCCGGAATACGTCGGTCCTCTTGTGGATATCGTCAGCAAGTACACCGATGGCATCACCATCGAAGGCACCGAAAACATGGTCATCTGCAAGGATTTTGTGGGCCCCATGGCTCGCCGCGGCTGGGATCCTTTTGCACCCAACCGTCCGCAAAATATCTGGACTCAATCACAGATCAAGACCTATTCCAAGGAAGAGTTTATTGAAGCAGGCAAGGATATCTGCAATATCTTAACGGTGTGGATCGATCATGATCAGCACCTGCCCCTTTACAGCGAGATCAGCGAGATCGGTCCCTTTGAGCTTTCCGCTGCCGATGACGACCATGTATACATCATGGCAAAGGATGCCACCAAAGGCCTCGCCGTGGAGATCCTTGCGGGCCTCTATGGCGTGACGGCAGAAAATGTCATGTGCTTTGGTGACAGCAAAAACGATGCCAGCATGCTGCGCTGGGCCGGCGTTGGCGTTGCCATGGGCAATGCCAACCAATTGGCTAAAGATAGCGCAGACATCGTCACCGCCAGGGTGGAAGAAGGCGGCGTCGGCCGTGAGATCTTCAGACGGGTGGTGAACCGCAGAAGATGAGAGAGATTCGGCTCATCGTAACGGATATGGACGGTACCTTTTTAAACGGTTACCGCACCTCCCATCCTGATAACTACAAAGCCATCGCTGAGGCCAGGGAAGCGGGCATTTTGGTGTGCCCCTGTACCGGCCGCTGCTATGAAATGGCCAAAAGCCCCATCATGCTGGCCGGGTTTGATCGTCTTGCCATTTTAAGCAATGGTGCCGCTATTAAGGATTTCAAAACCGGGAATCTTCTCATGGAACAGGTCATCCCCGCAAAAAAGGCGGAGGAAGTCATGCGCATGGTGGATGATTTCCGCGGCAGCTGCCGGGTTTATACCAACAGCACCTATGTAACTTTTGTAAAACACCCCACAAAGCACGCTCAGGAATCTGTCTACGAAAAGAACCGTAAGACCATCAGGCGCTTTCGGGAAAACATCTCCATGACCCGCCGATTGGAGGATATCCTTATCTTGGCGGAAGAAGGGGTCCAGCAGGTCAATGTGACCATCCCCGATGTGGAACGCAGGCGTGTGTTTGAACAGCAGGTTTTAAAGCTGGGCGGGCTGGATACCACCGCCAGCAACCCCACCGATGTGGAGATCATGTGCGAAGGGGTCAGTAAGGGCAATGCCCTGATCGAACTGGCCCGCATCCTGGGGGTCGAGCGGGAAAACGTCATGGCCGTGGGGGATAACCATAACGATGTCTCCATGCTCCGCTGGGCGGGCATCGGCGTTGCGGTGAGCAATGCTGTGGATGCCGCCAAAGAAGCGGCGGACCACATCACCGGCTATGGCAGAGAAAACGGCCTGGCCCAGGCCATCCGCACCTATGCCTTGGGGAGGAAAAGCAGTGGACACAGTAGCCATCGTAACGTGCGATAAATACGAACAACAGCTCATCGAAGCCGCAGTGGACCGGGCCATCCGTTCCATTGGCGGCTTTCACGATGTTATCCGCCCCGGCATGACGGTTGCACTGAAGGTTAACCTGTTAAAGCGCAACAAACCGGAGGATAACGTGACCACCAACCCCCTTGTGGTGGCGGCGGTGGCAAAGCAGGTGATTGCCCTTGGGGCAAAGGCAGTCATTGGGGATAGCCCCGGCGGCCCCTTTAATAAGGCGGTCTTAAAAGATCTTTACAAGATGACGGGGATGGAGCAGGCCGCAGCCCTATCCGGCGCAGAGCTGAACTTCAATACCGATGTGGTGGAGGTGGGCAACCCCAGTGGCCTTGTTGCCAACCAGCTTACCCAAATGGCTTTTACCCATCAGGCAGATGTGGTCATTGACCTGCCCAAACTGAAGACCCACGGCATGACCCGCTATACCGGTGCTGTGAAAAACCTGTTTGGCACCATCCCCGGCACGGTCAAGGTGGAATACCACTACCGCATGCCGGAATTAAAGGAGTTTTCCACCATGCTGGTGGATGTGTGCGAGTTCGTCAAACCCGCCTTTACCATTATGGACGCGGTATGGGGCATGGAGGGGGATGGCCCCAGTGCCGGTGACCCCAGAAAGATCGGGCTTATCTTAGCCTCCCGCAGCCCCTATGCCCTGGATTTCGCTGCGGCAGGCATCATTATGGAAAACCCCATGGAGATCTGCACCATCCAGCGTGCGGTGGAGCGGGGCATCGGCCCGGCCTCCTTTGATGAGATCGAACTTGTGGGCGACGATTATGCCTCGGTGCGTATCCCGGATTTCAACGTACCCCACAGCCAGGGGGTGGATATTTTAAAGGGCAGGGCGCCCAAGTTCTTGCTGCCCCTGGCCAACCGTATTTTGACCCCACGCCCCAAGCTGATGCCCAAACGGTGCATCGGCTGCGGTATCTGCATGCGCAGCTGCCCGCCCAAAGCCATTACCATGGTGGAAAAACGGCCGAAGTTTGATCTTGACGTGTGCATCCGCTGTTTCTGCTGCCATGAACTCTGCCCCGAAAAAGCCCTTATGATCAAACGCAGTGCCCTGATAAGGATGTTGAAGTAGCATGTTCCAAATCGTTTTGTTTGAACCCGAGATCCCCCAAAACACCGGCAATATCGCCCGCACCTGCGCCGTAACGGGGTGCAGGCTGCACCTCATCGAGCCCCTTGGGTTTTCCATCGATGCAAAGCAGGTCAAGCGAGCCGGACTGGATTACTGGGATAAAGTCCTGGTGGATACTTACAGGAATTTTGATGATTTTCTCATGGGCAACCCCGGCGCCAATCTGTATTTTTGCAGTACCAAGGGGGGAGAATATTACCACAAGGTACGGTTTACCCCCGGGGATTATCTGGTGTTCGGCAAAGAGACGGCGGGCCTCCCCAAAGAGATCATGGAGCGGTATCAAGATCGCCTGATCCGCCTGCCATGATGCCCGGCCTGCGCTCTTTAAACCTGGCCAATGCCGTGTGTGCAACGGTGTATGAAGGGCTGAGGCAAAACGATTTTGCGGGAATGATTTAACAAAAAGACCGTGGTACCCTTCCACGGTCTTTTTTTATAAAATTTTTTCTCTGTTTTATGCAGATTTAACATGGATTTAACGGAAGGAAGGCAAAAATAACATATAACTTGATTGTGAAACCTTGATCATTATTTGGAGGTCATGAAAATGAGCCTAGTAAATATCTTTGCTTTGTTTGGCGGCTTGGGGTTATTCCTCTACGGTATGGACATGATGGGCAAAGGCCTGGAAAGTGCAGCGGGCAGCAAACTGAAGAGCATTTTGGAAAAGCTCACCAGCAACCGGCTGATGGGCGTCATCGTGGGTATGCTGGTCACCTGCGTCATCCAGTCCAGCTCGGCAACCACCGTTATGGCAGTTGGCTTTGTAAACGCCGGCATCATGACTTTGGGCCAGGCATTCGGCATTATGCTGGGCGCCAACATCGGCACCACCATTACGGGGCAGATCATCGCTTTTAATGTTTCCGACTACGCGCCCCTCTTTGCCATCATCGGCATTTTGCCCATGCTCTATGCCAAAAAGCGCAAGACCCAGAGCCTGGGTACCATCATGGCGGGCTTCGGTATCCTGTTTATTGGTCTTAACATGATGGGTGATGCCATGGTGCCCCTTCGGAGCGACCCCGGGTTCATCAGCATTATGACTTACTTCCAGAACCCCATTTTGGGTGTGCTGATGGGTATGGTATTTACGGCTATCATCCAGAGCAGCTCTGCCTCCGTCGGTATTCTGCAGACTCTGGCTGCTCAGGGGCTTGTGAGCCTGGATGCCAGCTTGTACATCGTGCTGGGCTGCAACATCGGTACCTGCGCCACCGCCCTTTTGGCGGGTATCGGTGCCAGCATCAACGCCCGGCGCACTGCTGTGCTTCACTTGATCAATAAGATCATTGGTGCTTTGATCTTTACTGCGGTGCTGTATATCTTCCCCATTACGGATATCGTTGCAAAGGTATCTCCCGGGAACCCCAGACAGCAGATCGCGAACTTCCACACCATCTTTAATGTGCTCAACACCCTGATCCTCTTCCCCTTTGGCAGTGTGCTGGTGAAGGCTGTGACCCGCATCATCAAAGGGAAGGAAAAGAAAGGCGCAAAGGGCAAAGAGCTGGCTTATTTGGACGAGCGTATTTTGGAGACCCCGCCCTTTGCCATGATGCAGCTACAAAAGGAGATCGGCCGGATGGCTGAAATGGCTAAGGAAAACTACCATAACAGCGTAGAGGCCTTCTTCAACAGAGACGAAAATCGGGTACAGGATGTTTTTGAACAGGAAAGCAACGTCAATTACGTAGGCCAGGAAGTCACTCGCTATATGGTGAAGATCCAGGCGCTGCAGGGCCTTTCAGCCAAGGAGAAGGATAAGGTCTTCCGGCTTCATGACGTAGTGATGGATCTGGAGCGCATCAGCGACCATGCAGAAAATATTGCGGAGTTCGCCCAGACCTGCATTCAGGAGGACGTGACCATAACCAGTGAGGCTGCTGAGGAACTGCGCAAGATGTGCGCCATCGTGGAAGAAGCCCTTGACAAAGGACTGCATAAGGTCATCACCGGAGAGGATCTGGAAGGGGTGGATTTGGTGGAGCTGACCCAAAGCGTAGAGCTGCGAGCCAACGCCATGTTCCAGACCATGCGGGACAACCACATCAAGCGCCTCAACGAGGAAAACTGCACCCCTCTTGCCGGCATGATCTTTACGGATATGGGCATTGACCTGGAGCGCATCAGTGACTATGCTATGAAGATCGTGACTGCCATTCACTAATAGAAAAAGAAGAGCCTCGTGCTCTTCTTTTTTTGTTTGGAATCTGCTGTGTTTTGCCGTATAATAATTATGGGCATATGCTCAATTGTGATTTTGTGCCGCTTTGCGGTGAATATTTGCGAGGTGCAACCATGACAAAAGAAATGCTGCTGAAGGCCTTGGAACAATTCAGCGAGGAATCCCCCTTAAACTATGTGGATCCCGCCATTGCCATTGAGCCCCGGGTCGCCGGTGCCAAAATGTATGAAGCCCCCATTTTGGGCTATGGTGCAGCGGATGATGCGCTGTTTGCTGAAATGCAGAAGGAAGAAGCTGTAGGCTACCAGTTTGAGCTGCCCGAGTATTGGCTGCCCGGCGCAAAAACGGTCATCTCCTTCTTTGCGCCGAAATCTCAGGAAGTTCGTGAGGATAACGGGGCAGACCTTGAGGCACCCTCTCTTTACTGGCTCCATGCCCGCAAAGAAGGCCAGGATTACATCGATGCCATCTGCCGCAAGGTGATCGAACTCCTTGAAGGGGAAGGATACAAAGCGGTGGCCCCCTCTTTGGATAGCCGATTCCACGCCGGCACCATCCGCAAGAATGAGGCGGGGGAAGAATACAAATTCCCCTTTACCAGCAACTGGTCCGAGCGACATGTGGGCTATATTTGCGGCATGGGCACCTTTGGGTTAAGCAAGGGTCTGATCACCGAAAAGGGCATTGCCGGCCGCTTTGGCAGCATCATCACCGATTGGGTGACAGAGCCCAAAAAGCGGGAGTATACCGGCATTTACGATTACTGCACCAAATGCGGTGCCTGCGTGCGCAACTGCCCTGCGGATGCCATCACCCTTGAGGAAGGGAAGAACCACCCCAAGTGTGCTGTGTTTTTAAAGAGTGAACGCTTTACCCCCTATGCACCCCGCTATGGCTGTGGCAAGTGCCAGGTAAAGGTACCCTGTGAGCACGGCATCCCCGGACGGAAATAAGCAATTTAAATATGGGCAAAAACAATGGCGCTTTTTGCCCATATCATGTATCATATAGTTAGGCAAGACTAAACGGAAAGGAGTGGACGGAATGGCTGAACCTAAGAGAATCACCATATCCGTTGGAAATATGACCTGTGCGGCCTGTTCCCGCGCGGTGGAACGGGCGTTAAAGAAGCTAAACGGTGTAACAGAAGCCTATGTGAACATCAGCAACCATAAGGCAAGGGTGGTATATGACCCCGATGTTTTGACGATGGAGGACATCAACGCTGCCATTACAAAAGCGGGCTACGTGCCCCTGAGCCAGCAGGATGCGGAAGATGACGGACGGGAGCTTCGGGAGGCGAAAAAACGGCTGATCTCTTCTGCTGTTTTTACCGTGCCGCTGTTTTATTTGACCATGGGTTCCATGGTGGGGCTGCCCATCCCCGGTTTTTTGATGGGCCATGAAAATGCCATCACCTTTGCGCTGGTGCAGCTGGCTTTGACCCTTCCTGCCATGTATGCCGGCAGACGGTTTTATACTGCGGGGTTTAAGGCCTTGTTCCATGGTACGCCCAATATGGATTCCCTGGTGGCGGTGGGCACCGGTGCGGCCTTTGTGTACAGCATGTATACCCTCATGCTCATTTTAGGGGGTAATGGCCACGCGGTGCATAACCTGTACTTTGAATCTGTGGTAGTGATCATCACTCTGATCCTCTTTGGGCGGTTTTTGGAGACCCGGGCCCGGGGAAAGACCAGGGCTGCCATCAAAGCGCTTTATGAATTGACACCCGAAACGGCTACCGTCATCCGCAAGGGGGTGGAGATGGAGATCCCTATTAAAGAGATCAAGTTAAAAGATGTATTTGTATTGAAGCCCGGCGGCCGGGTGCCTGTGGACGGCATTGTGCTGACGGGGAACACCCACATTGACGAAAGCATGCTCACCGGCGAAAGCATGCCGGTGGAAAAGGCGGAAGGGGATAAAGTATATTCCGGCACCGTCAACAAAACGGGCAGCATCACTGCCCGGGCCACTGCTGTGGGCGGGGAGACCATGCTCAGCAGGATCATTGACATGGTGGAGGATGCCATGGGCAAACGGCCCCCCATCGCTCAGCTTGCGGACTCCATCAGCGCGGTATTTGTGCCGGTCATCATGGGGATCGCCCTTGTGGTGTTCCTGTTCTGGCTGCTCATTATGCAGGAGACCTTTGTGTTTGCCATGACGGCGGGCATTACGGTACTGGTCATCGCATGCCCATGCGCCCTTGGCCTTGCCACCCCCACGGCTATTACCGTAGGCATTGGGCGGGGGGCGTCCATGGGCATCCTCATCCGTGGAGGCGATGCTCTGCAGACGGCGGAAAGCATCAGCGCTGTTGTGTTGGACAAGACCGGCACCCTGACCATGGGGCAGCCCAAGGTGACCGACCTTTACGGCATGGAGGAAGAGGAACTGCTGCGTCTGGCTGCGGCAGTGGAAAAGAGCAGTGAGCACCCCATTGCATCGGCCATTATGAACGAGGCTGCTGAAAGAGGCATTCAGGTGCCGGAGATGAGCGAATTCAGTTCCATCACCGGCGGCGGTGTTTGTGGTTTGGTGGACGGCGTGCGCTATTATGTGGGATCCATGGCCCTTGCCAAGGAGCATGGCGCAGAACCGGGCGAACTGGAAGCGGTCTACCTTGGCTATGGCGACATGGGCAAGACCCCCATCTGCCTGTTTACGGAAGAAAGAGTACTCGGCGTGCTGGCAGTGGCAGACCCGCTGCGGCCGGAAAGCAAAGATGCTATTTTGGAATTGGAAAAGGAGGGCATCCATGCCTATATGCTGACGGGGGACAACAGGCGTACGGCAGAGGCCATCGCCAAAGAGGTGGGCATCAAACAGGTGTTTGCCCAGGTATTGCCCCATCAGAAGGCAGAAGTGGTGGAGAAACTCCAAAAAGAGGGTCATAAAGTGGCTATGGTGGGGGATGGTATCAACGATGCCCCTGCGTTGGCTGCGGCTGATGTTGGCATTGCCATGGGGACCGGAACCGATGTTGCCATGGAAACGGCAGACCTGGTGCTGATGCACCGGGGCATTGCGGGGGTGGTGACGGCCATTGAACTGAGCCGGGCCACCATGCGGAACATCAAACAGAACCTGTTCTGGGCATTCTTTTACAATATGGCTATGGTACCCGTTGCGGCGGGTGTGCTGCACCTGTTTGGCGGCCCCATGCTGGACCCCATGCTGGCGGCTGCCGCCATGGCCATGAGCTCCATTACTGTTGTAACAAATGCACTGCGGCTGCGCTGGTTTGGCCGCGGCAAAAAATATTAATTACGAAGGAGGATAAAGGTTATGGTACTGAAAGTGGATGGAATGAGTTGTGAACATTGCGTACGCCGTGTAAAGGAAGCGGTGCTGGAAGCCGGCGCTGCAAGCTGTGAAGTGGATCTGGAAAACGGCACCGTCACCGTTGAGCTGGGCGACGCCGAAGCGGAAGCCATCGTGGAAGCCATCGAGGATGCCGGCTACGATGTAGAAGAGTAAACGAAGGAAAAAAGGCCGGGCGGCTTGACCGCACCGGCCTTTTATCGTATAGTCGAAGGTACCTAAGGAGGAAATATTTGATGGCAGGACGAGTAATGGTTGGGATGAGCGGCGGCGTGGACAGTGCCGTATCCGCCCTTATTTTAAAACAGCAGGGTTATGACGTATTGGGCGTATTTATGAAAAACTGGGAAGAAGAGGATGACGATGGCGTCTGCACCGCGGCCCAGGATTACGACGATATGCGCCGGACCTGTGACGTCATTGGCATCCCGTACTATACCGTCAACTTTGCAAAGGAGTACCGGGACCGGGTGTTCTCCGTGTTTCTTAGGGAATACAGCGCAGGCCGTACCCCCAACCCCGATGTGCTTTGCAATACCGAGATCAAGTTCAATGCTTTTCTGGAATTTGCCATGATGGCGGAATGCAAAGCATTGGCCACCGGCCACTATGCCCGGGTCAAGCGGGATGAAAACGGCAGGCCTATGCTGCGCCGGGGCGCCGACGACAACAAGGACCAAAGCTACTTCCTCTGTGGACTTACCCAGGATATGCTGGATGTTGCCATGTTCCCCGTGGGTGGTATGCATAAGCATCATGTGCGGGAGATGGCGCGGATCGCGAAGCTCCCCGTGGCGGAAAAGAAGGACTCCACCGGCATCTGCTTTATTGGCGAAAGAAGTTTTAGAAAGTTCATCAGCAAGTACATTCCCACAAAGCCCGGCTATATGGTGAACATCGACACCGGCGAGCGGGTCGGGGAGCATGAAGGCTTGTTTTTGTATACCATCGGACAGCGAAAAGGCCTTGGCATCGGTGGGAAGGGCACCGGCGACCCCTGGTTTGTGGTGGAAAAGGATGTGAAGGATAACATCCTGTACATCTGCCAGGGGGAGAAGAACCCCAGGCTGTTCCAAAACGGACTTACCACGGCGGGCTTCCACTGGATCAGCGGAGAGGCACCTAGAGAGGAATTTGACTGCACTGCAAAATTCCGCTATCGCCAAAAAGATGTGGACGTGCACGTAAAAGTGACGGATGGCGGCATCGAAGTGAAGTTTAAAGAACCCCAGCGTGCAGTGACTCCGGGGCAGTACGCAGTGCTGTATCAGGGGCAGATCTGCTTAGGCGGCGGAATCATCGAAAACCCTTTGGTATAAGGGTTTTTGGCTAGGAAATGATAGGATCATCCCAATAAAAAAGCATCCGTAGGAAGGGGCCTAGATACCAGTATATGAAGGGCTCAAAAAACTTTTGAAAAAAATATTGAAAAAAGTTTTAAAAAAGGTGTTGACAGTTTCGATTTGGGATGATAATATAAGCAAGCTTGCTCGAGAGGGCAGGCGGAGCACCTTGAGAACTACATAGTGAAGAACCAAACGCAAACCAAGAGAAGAAACTAGAGTTTCAAAAAATTGCAGCTACGGTTCAAACTCGCAATTAAAAGAGAGCAAGCGCGAAAGCGTGAGCAAATATTTAATACAAGAGTTTGA
>SVGV01000033.1 GCA_015056185.1 Clostridiales bacterium
CCCGCCTGCCTGAGCCCGTTCTCCAGGAAGAAAAGGAGCATCGGCTGCAGATCGCTGTGGTGGGCAAGCCCAATGCGGGCAAAAGCAGCCTGACCAACGCCATCTTAGGCCAGTACCGTACCATCGTCAGTGACATCCCCGGTACCACGAGGGATGCCATCGATACGGTTTTTGAGCGGGATGGCCAGGCCTATACCATCATCGATACCGCCGGTATGCGCCGCAAGAGGAGCATCGAGGAGGGCAGTGTGGAGCGCTTTGCCGTCATCCGCGCCATTGCCGCCGTGAAGCGCAGCGATGTGACCCTCATCGTGGTGGATGGCAACGCAGGGCTTACCGAGCAGGATGTAAAGGTCGCAGCCCTTGCCCATGAAGAGGGCAAAGCCTGCGTGCTGGTCATCAATAAATGGGACCTCATCGAAAAGGATACCTATACCATGGAGGCTTTTAGAAAATCCATCTACAACGATCTGGCCTTTATGTCCTATGTGCCCATGGTGTTCATCTCTGCAAAAACGGGGCTGAGGGTACACCGCATCTTTGACTTAGTCAACCATGTGTACGGCCAGAGCGTCATGCGCATCTCCACCGGTATGCTCAACGAGGTCTTAAACGAGGCTGTCAGTGCGGTAGAGCCCCCAAGCGACAAGGGCAGAAGGCTGAAGATCCTTTACGGCACCCAGGTATCCATCCAGCCGCCTACCTTTGTGCTGTTTGTGAATGAACCGTCTTTGATGCACTTCTCTTACGAACGGTATCTGGAAAACTATTTCCGCAAGACCTTTGGCTTTGAGGGCACCCCCATCCGGTTTATCATCAGAAGACGGGACGACTAAACGCAAAACGGGAGAGATTGATTATGAATTATGTGATTTCCATTTTGTTGGCCTACCTTTTAGGCAGCATTCCCACCTCCCTGATCGTCAGCAAATTCCTTCATAAAGATGATATCCGCCAGCACGGCAGCGGCAACCCCGGCGTCAGCAATATGACCCGTACCTTCGGCTTAGGCAGCGGGGCACTGACCTTGTTGGGTGATGCGGGCAAAGGGGTGCTGGGTACCTTGGTTGGCCTTTGGATGTGCGGCCCCAGCGGCATTTACTACAGCGCCATTGCAGCGGTGTTCGGACACAACTGGTCCATCTTTTTGGGCTTCAAAGGGGGCAAAGGCGTTGCCACCTCTTTTGGCATCGTGCTGGTGTTAAACCCCGTGTTGGCGGTGATCTGCCTTGCGGTGTTTGTCGTTACGGTGCTCATCAGCCGGTATTTTTCCTTGGGCTCCATCATCGCTCTGTTAACTTACTGGGTGGTTACGTTGTGTACCAGTATTTCCAACGTGCCTTTGGTGTTGACCATCACCTTCCTGGTGTGGCTGAGCATCTTTAAACACCGCAGCAACATCAAACGGCTGCTGAATGGAACGGAAAATAAACTATAACAAGAGGGCCATGGTTTCCATGGCCTTTTGTTTTGCTGTTACTTGATTGTAACGGCGGTTTCCCCTATAATTTAATGTTAAAGGGAGTGATCGTTATGAATCTGACCGCAATGGGTAAAGCTGCACGGGCAGCATCTATGCGCTTAAATACCTTTGGTACCGCCCAAAAGGATGCCGTACTGGCCGCCATGGCCGATGCCCTTTTGGCCCACACCGATGAAATTCTGGCTGCAAACGCTTTGGATATGGCAAGTGCCGATGAAAACGGCGTTGCAAAAGCCATGATGGACCGCCTGCGCCTGGATGAAGGCCGCGTTGCATCCATGGCCAAGGGCCTTCGTGATGTCATCGCGTTAAGCGACCCCACCGCAGAAGGGGAGGGCAGTGTAACGCGGCCCAATGGGCTGATCATCGCAAAACGCCGGGTGCCCCTGGGCGTCATCGGCATTATTTTTGAGGCCCGCCCCAATGTTACCGCCGATGCCATCGGCCTGTGCGTCAAAAGCGGCAACGCCTGCATTTTGCGGGGCGGTAAAGAGGCCATCCACAGCAATCTTGCCATTGCGAAAGTGATGAACGATGCCGCCGTGGCCGCCGGCTACCCCGAAGGCGGGATCCAGATCTTAAGCGATACCAGCCGTGAGACCGCCGCCGAGATGATGCGCCTCAATGGGTATATCGATGTGTTGATCCCCCGGGGCGGCGCAGGGCTCATCCAGAGCGTGGTCAAAAATGCCACCGTCCCCGTCATCGAAACCGGGGTAGGGGTATGCCATACTTTTATTGATGCTTCTGCGGATTTTGACATGGCGCTGAAGATCATCATCAACGCAAAATGCTCCCGGCCTTCCGTGTGCAATGCCATGGAGACCCTGTTGATCCACAAAGACATCGCCGATGAGTTTTTGCCCCTGGCATTTGGTGAACTGGAAAAACAGAATGTGGAGCTTCGCTGCTGTGAAGCATCCTTGCCCTATGCCAAAAACGGCGTAGCAGCATCTGCCCAGGATTATTACACCGAGTATAACGATTACGTGTTAAACGTCCGCGTGGTGGAGGATCTTGCGGCGGCCATCAGCCATATTGCTGAGCACAGCACCCGCCACAGTGAGGCCATCGTCACGAAAGATTACGCCAATGCCCAAAGCTTTTTAAATATGGTGGATGCAGCTGCTGTGTATGTAAACGCCAGCACCCGCTTTACCGATGGCGGTGAGTTTGGCCTTGGCGCCGAGATCGGCATCAGCACCCAAAAGCTCCATGCCCGGGGCCCCATGGGTTTAAAAGAATTGACCACCTATAAATATGTCGTCTACGGCGACGGCCAGATCCGGTAACTGCCATGATCATCATGGGCATTGACCCCGGCCTTGCCATCATGGGCTACGGGGTGATCGATTACCAGCCGGGGGGCAGCTTTAAACCCATCGATTACGGCTGCATCTTTACCGAGGCGGATCTCCGGCTGCCCCAGCGGCTGCTTCGGATCTACGATGGGGTACAGGCCCTTTATAAGCGTTTTTGCCCCGATGCCATCGCCATGGAAGAATTGTTCTTCAACAAAAACGTTAAAACCGCACTTTTGGTAGGCCAGGCAAGGGGAACGGCACTGGTATCCGCTGCACAAAGCACCAGTGAACTCTATGAATACACCCCTTTGCAGGTCAAACAAGCGGTGGTGGGCTACGGCCGTGCAGATAAGCTGCAGGTGCAGACCATGGTAAAGACCATCTTAAACCTGCGCAGCATCCCCAAACCCGATGACGCCGCCGACGCGTTGGCGGTGGCCATCTGCCACGCCAACTCCAGCGATATGCCCCAATCCTTCAAGATCTAGGAGGTACCATGTACGCATTTTTAAAGGGAACCGTAGCCAATATTGGCGAAGATACCGTCACCATCGATGTTGGCGGCGTAGGGTACGAGGTCTACTGTACCACCGGTGCCATGGGCCGCTTGATGGAAGGCAAAGAGGCCATGGTATACACCCATCTCAATGTGAAGGAAGATGAAATGACCCTCTTTGGGTTTTTATCCGCTGATGAAAAGGCCATGTTCCGCAGGCTGATTACCGTAAGCGGCGTAGGACCCAAGATGGCACTGGGCGTGTTAAGCGTGCTTTCCCCTGCGGATGCGGCCCTTGCCATTGCAACGGGGGATGACGCAGCCTTTTCCCGGGTCAGCGGCATCGGCAAAAAGACGGCCCAGCGGATCATTTTGGACTTAAAGGGCAAGGTAGACCCTGCAAAACTTGGCGTAACGGCAGCCGCTGCCGCCACCACAGATGCCGGGGCGGTATCCGAAGCCGTTGCTGTTTTGATGGCCATGGGCTTTGATGCCAGCGATGCATCCGCTGCGGTGGCCCTTATAAAAGCCGAGGGTGGCACCAGCGAGCAAATGGCAATGCGTGCGCTGCGTGCACTGGACCGGAAATAGAGGTATGGATAAATGGATGAGGATAGATTGATTACTTCCTCCATGCGGATGGAGGACACCGAGATCGAACAGAGCCTTCGCCCTGCTTCCCTTAGTGAATACATCGGGCAGGAAAAAGTGAAGGAACGGATGCACATCTATATTCAGGCTGCAAAGCAGCGGGGCGAAGCTTTGGACCACGTGCTGCTTTACGGCCCTCCCGGCCTGGGTAAGACCACCCTTGCCAACATCATCGCCAACGAGATGGGCGTGAGCCTTAGGGTGACTACGGGCCCCGCCATTGAGCACCATGGGGATCTTGCGGCTATTTTGAGCAATCTGCAGCCCCACGATGTGCTGTTCATCGATGAGATCCATCGCTTAAACCACAATGTAGAAGAAAAACTGTATACCGCCATGGAAGATTTTGCGCTGGATATCGTCATCGGCAAAGGCCCCAGCGCCAAAACCATGCGTTTAACCCTGAACCCCTTTACTTTGGTAGGCGCAACCACCCGGGCAGGTATGCTCACGGGCCCCATGCGGGATCGTTTTGGCATCCTGAACCGTCTTGAAATGTACACCGATGAAGAGCTGTGCAAGATCGTTACCCGATCCGCCCATATTCTGCAGATCGAGATCGAGCACGAAGGCGCAATGGAGATCGCACGGCGCAGCCGCGGTACTCCCCGTATCGCAAACCGGCTGCTGCGCCGGGTGAGGGATTTCGCCCAGATCATCCATGATGGCGTCATCACCTTTGATGTTGCCCGCAGCGCCCTTACCATGCTGGAGGTGGATGATTTAGGTCTTGATATGACGGACCGCAACATCCTTTTAGCTATGATACAGAAATTCGGCGGCGGCCCCGTTGGGCTGGATACCCTTGCAGCCGCCACGGGGGAAGAGGCCGTCACCATTGAAGATGTGTACGAACCCTTCCTTTTACAGCTGGGCTTTTTGATGCGCACCCCTCGGGGCCGCATTGCCACGCCCTTAGCCTATGCACACCTGGGCATCCCCTACGGAAAAGGGGATCAGAAGGGCAGTGCAGACCAACTAAGCCTTTTGGAGTAGTCATATGGACGTATTTATGCAGTCCTCCTACGATTATTATCTGCCGGAGGAACTCATTGCACAATCCCCTAAAGATCAGCGGGATCAAAGCCGATTGATGGTCAATCACCTTGAGGGCGGTATGGAACACCGGGTGTTTTCCGATGTTCTGGAATACCTGAACCCCGGCGATGTATTGGTTTTAAACCAAAGCAAGGTCATCCCGGCACGGCTGTTGGGTGAAAAGCAGGGCACCGGTGCCAAGTGCGAAGCTCTGCTGCTAAAGCGGTTGGACGCGGACCGCTGGGAAGCCTTGGTTCGCCCCGGTAATAAGATCCGCCCCGGCCATGTGCTGCAGTTTGGGGAAGAACTCACCGCCGAGGTGCTGGATAAAACCGAAACGGGCGGGCGTATTTTGCGGCTCATCGCCAAAAATGAGATCTATAGCGTGTTGGATCGGGTAGGGCAGATGCCCCTGCCGCCCTATATCAAAAAGAAGGATAACGACCCCGCACGGTACCAAACGGTATACGCAAAGGAACCGGGTAGTGCGGCAGCCCCCACGGCAGGACTGCACTTTACGCCGGAGCTTTTGGAAAAGATCCGTCAAAAGGGCGTCGGCGTTGAAAAGGTCACCCTCCACGTGGGCCTTGGCACCTTCCGGCCGGTAGCAACCGAGGATATCCGGGAACACCACATGCATTCGGAACACTTCATCCTCACCCCCGATGCGGCGGAACGCATCAACCGGGCAAAGCAGGCGGGGGGCAGGGTGATCGCGGTGGGCACCACATCCATCCGTGTGCTGGAAAGCGCCGCCGATGAATCCGGCATCCTCCACGGCACAGAGGGGGATACCGCCATCTTCATCTACCCCGGTTACCGGTGGAAGGTGGTAGATGGCATGGTCACCAATTTCCATCTGCCGAAATCCACCCTTATTATGCTGGTCAGTGCATTTATGGGGCGCGAGCGCACCTTAAGTGCCTATGAAACCGCCGTGAAAGAGCGTTACCGCTTTTTCAGCTACGGCGATGCCATGCTGATCCTTTAAACCACATCCCCCGAATGGGGGATTTTTATCGAAAACAGAATTTAGGAGGGAAAATATGGAGTTTTCCTTTGATGTGATCCACAGCTGCAAAAGATCTGGTGCCCGTGCCGGCGTGCTGCATACCCCCCATGGAGATATCGAGACCCCCGTATATATGCCGGTGGGCACTCAGGCTACCGTAAAAGCCATGTCCCCCCATGAAATGCTGGAGATGGAGGCCCAGATCATCCTGGCCAATACCTATCATTTGAATCTGCGCCCCACCAGCGAGCTGGTCAAAGCGGCGGGGGGCCTCCATGAGTTTATGCGCTTCCCCAAACCCATGCTTACGGATAGCGGCGGGTTCCAGGTATTCAGCCTGGCGGATTCCCGAAAGATCACGGAAGAAGGCGTGAAGTTCCGCTCCCACATCGATGGAAGCCCCCAGTTCTTTTCCCCCGAGCGCTCCATCGAGATCCAAAACAACCTGGGTGCGGATATCATCATGGCTTTTGATGAATGCATCCCCCCTAAGGCCGATGAGCAGTACGCCCGCCGCAGTACGGAACGCACCCACCGTTGGGCGGAGCGGTGCAAGGAATACCACAACAATGAAAAACAGGCCCTCTTTGGTATTTGCCAGGGCGGCATGTATGATGAGCTGCGCATGGAAAGTGCCAAGTACATTAACGATATGGACCTCATCGGCAATGCGGTGGGCGGCCTTTCGGTAGGGGAACCCAAAGAGGTGATGTACCACATGCTGGACATCACGGTGCCCCTTTTGAATGATCAAAAACCCCGTTATTTGATGGGCGTGGGCAGCCCCGATTGTTTGATGGAAGGCACGCTCCGCGGCATCGATATGTTTGATTGCGTCATGCAGACCCGCATGGGCCGCACGGCAGCTGCCTTGGTGGATGGCGGCCGCATCAATTTGAAAAACGAAAAATACCGGTGGGATTTCACCGTCATCGATGAAGATTGCGATTGCTACGCCTGCCGTAACGGGTTTACCAAGGCTTACATCCGCCATCTGTTCGTCGCAAAGGAGATCCTGGGTGCGCGCCTGGTCACGGCCCATAACCTGCGTTATTCCATTCGTTTGATGCAGCGGGCCCGTCAGGCAATTTTAGAGGATCGATTCCCTGAATTAGCTGCGGAGTACCTTTCCCGCAAGATAAAATAAGTTGACTCCGCAGTTGTTTCTGATATAATAACAGTTAGTTTATTTTAGGAGGAATTTTACTATGCCCAGTGATATCGGCAGCATGATCGCCACCATGGCTCCCATGATCATCCTTTTGGTTGCTATGGTTTGTATGACCGTCATTCCCCAGCGGAAAAAGCAGAAAGAACTCAAAGCTATGATGGATAGCATGAAAAAGGGTGACTACGTCAAAACCATTGGCGGCATCCATGGCAAGATCGTTTCCATCAAGGACGAGATCGTTGTGATCGAGACCGGCGGCAACATCAAGAGCCAGATCACCTTCGCCAAGGGCGCTATTGCTACCGTGGGCGATGCCGATGTTGAAGCTGATGCCATCAGCGAGGCTGAAACCAACGCTGCTCTGAAAGAAGGCAAAAAATAAACCGCATATAAAAGCCTGCTATGCAGGCTTTTTCTTTTTGCTCATATCACCATTTATTCCGGCATAAGTTTTAGGGAAAGCAGGTGGTGTGTATGGCAAAAGGGATTCAGAGAAAGGCAAACCAAAAGGGCAAAAGCAAACTGCGCCTGGGTGCGGCTTGTGTAGTAAAAGGCGTGGTATATGGGGCTGTGTTTACGGTTTTTGCCGTACTGGCCTTTGCCTTTATGATAAAAACGACCAATCTGGAAAGCGGGGTCATCCCCATCATCAATGAATTGATCAAGATGGCCGGCATCCTGATTGCGGTATCCGCCGCAGTAAAAGGGGATTTAAAGCCGGGACTGGTCAAAGCCGGAATAACGGGTGTGTGCTACACAGCTGCCGGGTTTTTCATCATGTCGCTGATCGCAGGGAGCCTGGGGCAGCCCATGGTGCTTTTGAGTGATGGCGTTACCGGTGCCATAGCAGGCGTTGTGTTTGCACTGCTGATGGGGCTATTTGGGGGGAAAAAGAAAAAACGCTGAAGCCGGCTCTGGCCGGCTTTTCTCTTTTTGTGGAGCCGTTGAGAATAGTTGACACCTTCGCTATAATAGGCTTAGGGGGTGGCATTATGATCACACTTCAAACATTTATTCGGGGCGGTACCATCAGTTTAAAATCCATAATTAAAATGGTGAAATACCTGATCCCCTCCATCTTTTTGATTCGACTTTTGGTTAACCTTGGTGCAATGGATGCCATTGCATCTTTTATGGCCCCTGTGATGGGCCTCTTTGGCATGCCCGGTGAGGCTGCCCTTGCCCTTTTAATGGGACAGGTTGGCCTTGCAGCGGGTTTGGGCGCAGCGGTAGGCATGGGCCTTACCGCAAAGCAACTGACGGTTTTAGCGGTATTCTACAGCTTCTGCCACAGCCTTGTGATCGAAACCGGGGTACTGGGCGGCACCGGGTGTAAACCCTGGTTTGTTGCCATCGTCCGGGTTACAACGGCAGTCATCATGTCCATGGTGACGAACCTGATTCTGTAGGGGGTGCATGATGGATATTTTATGGCTTACGTTACAGGAAACCTTGACCATGTCCGTTTCCACCCTGTGGAAAGTCGTTGTGATTCTGGTACCCTTGATGCTTGCGGTGGAGATCCTGCGGGATCTTAATTGGCTGCCCAAAATAGCAAAGGTGCTTTTGCCTGCCACCCGCATGCTGGATTTGCCCGGTGAGGCTGCCATCGGTATTTTGGTCGGTATGCTCAACGGCGTCATCCATACTGCATCTTTTGTGGATGCCCAAAAGGAAAACCTGCTGTTAAACCCGGTACAGGCCAATACCATCTTTATTTGGATGAGCCTGACCCATGCTTTGTTTAACGAGGCCGCCTATTACACGGGGCTAGGGGTCAACATCCCCTATGTGACCATCCAGCGCTTTTTGGTAGGTACCCTGATCGCTTATGGCTATATGCTCATTGCCAGGGCAAGGCGGCGGCATAAGGAACAAAAAGCCCTTTCATAAAGGCAAACCCGGCGCGTATACTTGCGCCTTTGATACAATTGATATATAATACATTATTGCGTAAAAATGTATTTAATACTTGGAGGTAAGATAGAGATGTCCACTGTAGAAAAACTGGCTCAGAGCCGTGTACGCATCGAAGCAACCATCGAGGCCGCTGATTTCAGCAAAGCCATCGAAACCGCTTACAACAAGACCCGTGGCCGTTACCCCGTGCAGGGCTTCCGCAAGGGCCGTGCCCCCCGTGCCATGATCGAACGTTACTACGGCAAAGAAGTTTTTTATGAAGATGCTGTTGAAGAGCTTTGGCGCGGTGCCTTTGAGGCCGCTGTGGAAGAACATGACCTGAGCGTTGTTTCCGCTCCCCTTGTGAACGTACGCAGCGTAGTGGAAGGCGAACCCGTTGTGCTCATCATGGAATGTGCTGTATACCCCGAAGTTAAACTCGGCCAGTATAAAGGCGTAGAGATCACCAACCTGGAAGCCATCGTGACCGATGAAGAGGTTGAGGCTGCCATCGAGCGGGAACGCAACCAGCTGGTGCGCTACGTAGAAGCGGACAGGCCCATCGAAATGGGTGACCGCATCACCTTTGATTACAAAGGCCGTGTAGGCGATGAATACTTCGCCGGTGGCGAGGCCAAGGATGCCCAGCTTGAGATCGGCTCCGGCCGTTTCATCCCCGGTTTTGAAGAAGCCATGGTCGGCATCGGCAAAGACGAGGAAAAAGAGATCAGCGTAACATTCCCCGAGGAATACCATGCAGAAGAACTGGCCGGCAAGAAGGCTGTGTTTGAAGTAGTGGTTCATGAGATCCGTTATCCTGAATATCCTGATGTGGATGATGAATTCGCAAAAGATGTCAGCGATTTCGATACCCTTGCTGAATGGAAAGACGATATTCGGGCAAATATGCTTAAGGAAGCCGAGCGTCGCGCAAAGGCCACCATGCAGAACGAAGCCCTTGCCAAGATCGCAGACGCCTGCGAGATGGAGATCCCCGAGATCATGATCGAAGGGCAGATCGACCGCTTGATGGAAAACCTGCAGAACCGCCTGGCATACAGCGGCATCACCCTTGAGATGTACATCCAGTACACCGGCCAGACTCTGGAAGACATGCGTGAGCAGTTCCGCCCCGATGCAGAGCGCCGCGTGAAGAACCAGGTCGCTTTGGACGAGATCACCAAGGTGGAAAACATCACCGCTACCGAGGAAGAGATCGCCGCTAAGAGCGCTGAGTATGCTGAATTCGCCGGCAAGAAGGTAGAAGAGCTGGACGAAGAAGAGAAGAAGTATGTGGAAGAGGACGTCGTCATCGACAAGACTCTTGAGTTCATCCTGGAGAATGCCGTTAAGGTAGAGCCCGCTGAAGCAAAGGCAGAAGACGCCGAGTAAATTCTGTGGTATCATACCCGGTACGCAAAAATAAACAAGGAGGTGCGGCATATGGCATATGTGCCTATCGTTGTAGAACAAACCAACCGCGGCGAGAGAAGCTATGACATCTACTCCCGCCTGCTTAAGGATCGCATCGTCTTTTTGGATGGTGAGATCAACGACCATGTGGCCAGCGTCATCGTGGCACAGCTGCTGTTTTTAGAGGCAGAGGACCCCGATAAGGACGTGATGCTGTACATCAACAGCCCCGGCGGCAGCGTAACTGCCGGCATGGCCATTTACGATACCATGCAGTATGTAAAGTGCGATGTCAGCACCATCTGCATCGGTATGGCAGCTTCCATGGGGGCCTTCTTATTGGCATCCGGCGCCAAAGGCAAACGGAAGATCCTGCCCAATGCAGAAGTTATGATCCATCAGCCCCTGGGCGGAACCCAGGGCCAGGCTACCGATATCGCCATCCATGCAGAGCGGATGATCCGCATCAAAAACCGCATGAATGAGATTTTGGCACAGCGCACGGGCCAGAGCCTTGAAAAGATCAAGGCAGATGTGGAACGGGATTACTTCCTTACGGCAGATGCCGCCAAGGAATACGGCCTTGTGGATGATATCATCCCCGCACGGCGCTAGTAGGAGGATTCGGATTGTCCAAAATTGAGGACGTAAACAAGATCAAATGCAGCTTCTGCGGCAAAGCCCAGGAGCAGGTACGGCGCATCATCGCAGGGCCCGGTGCCTATATTTGCGATGAGTGCATCGATTTATGCGTTCAGATCATCAGTGAGGATTTCGCCGAACAGTCTGATTTTGAGATGGGCGAAGTCATGAAACCCAAAGAGATCCTGGCTCAGCTGGATGAATACATCATCGGCCAGGAGGAGGCAAAAAAGGCTTTGGCTGTAGCGGTTTATAACCACTATAAGCGCATCGGAGCTGAAAAGGATAACGATGTTGAACTGCAAAAGAGCAACGTTGTCATGCTTGGGCCCACCGGCAGCGGCAAGACCCTGTTTGCCCAGACTTTGGCCAAGATTTTGAATGTGCCCATCGCCATTGCCGATGCCACCAGCCTGACGGAGGCCGGCTACGTGGGCGAGGATGTGGAAAACATCCTGTTAAAGCTGATCCAGGCCGCCGATTACGACATCGAGCGGGCGGAGCGGGGCATCATCTACATCGATGAGATCGATAAGATCACCCGTAAATCCAGCAACCCCAGCATCACCAGGGATGTTTCCGGTGAAGGCGTGCAGCAGGCCCTTTTAAAGATCCTGGAAGGCACCGTTGCCAGTGTGCCTCCCCAGGGCGGCCGCAAGCACCCCCATCAGGAATTCATCCAGATCGACACCAGCAACATTTTGTTCATCTGCGGCGGTGCCTTTGACGGCATCGATACCATCATCGAAAACCGCATGGGCAAAAAGACCATGGGCTTTGGCGCCGATGTAAAGAGCGTAGTAAAGAAGGACGTTGGCCAGCTTTTGCGCAACATCCTCCCCGAGGATCTCTTAAAGTATGGGCTCATCCCCGAGTTTATCGGTCGCTTGCCCGTCATCGTCACCCTGGATGCCCTTACGGAAGAAGCGCTGGTAGACATCCTGGTCAAACCAAAAAACGCCCTTGTGAAGCAGTATAAAAAGCTGCTTGATATGGATGGCGTAAAACTGACTTTTGAAGAGGACGCTCTGCCTGCCATTGCCCACAAGGCAATTGAGCGCAAGACCGGCGCCCGTGGCCTTAGGGCCATTATGGAGGACATCATGCTTGACGTGATGTTTGAGGTACCCTCTCAGGAGGATGTGGGTCAGTGCATCATCACCAAAGAGGTGGTCGACGGCACCGGCAAACCCACCATGCTTCCCAGGGTGCGCCAGGCGGCGCTGCCCAAACGTGCAGTAGGGGATCTTGATTCTTAAAAAACGGAAAAGAGGCCCGCATAGGGCCTCTTTTTTACCCGTACGGATTATTTTTAACTGAGTTATTTCGGAGGTGAAGGAATGGAAACGCTGCGTTATCCATTGATACCCCTTAGGGGAATTACCGTATTTCCCCATATATCCGTGCCCTTTGATGTGGGCCGGGAAAAATCCCTGGCGGCTCTGAGCGATGTGATGAGCAAGGACCAGTATGTGGTGGTGTGCACCCAAAAAGACATCCGCGTCATGGAACCCACGTTGGATGACCTTTATGACATCGGCACCCTGTGCAAGATCACCCAGGTGCTGGCCTTGCCCGGGGATAACATCCGTGTGATGGCGGAAGGCGTCTGCCGTGTGAAGCTCCATGGTTTTACCCAGACGGATCCCTTTTTCATCGGCGAGATCACCACGATGTATGAAGATGACCGTGAGCCCACTTTGGAGGAAGAAGCTCTGATGCGTGCCCTTACCGCCCAGGTGCAGGAGCACGGCCGCATTTCCGGCAAACAGGGCGGGGATGCCCTTTTAAACATGGCTGCCATCAAATCCCCCGGGCGGTTTGGTGATTACGTCGCCAGTGAGATTCTGCATACCATCGAGGATAAACAGGAGATTTTAAAAGAACTGTACATCCCCGATCGCTTGATGCTGCTCCTGGATATCTTAAAGCGGGAAACGGACATCCAGCGCATTGAAAAGCGCATCAATAACCGTGTGCGCGGCCAATTGGACCGCTCCCAGAAGGAATACTATCTGCGGGAGCAGATCAAGGCCATCCAGACGGAATTGGGGGATAAGGACACCGCAGCCGAGATCGAAGAGCTGCGGGAAAAAGCCCGTTCCATCCCCATGAGCGAGGATGCTTTGAAGAAGGTGGAAAAGGAACTGGACCGCCTTGGGCGCATGCAGTCCGGTTCGCCCGATGCATCCGTCAGCCGCAACTACATCGATTGGATCCTCGACTTGCCCTGGGGCAGCTACACCGAGGATAATCTGAACCTGAAGAATGCCCGCACCATTTTGGATGAAGACCATTTCGGCCTGGAAAAGGTGAAGGAGCGGGTGTTGGAGTACCTTGCCGTTCGTACCTTAAAGCAGGATATGAAGGGCCCTATCCTGTGTTTTGTGGGGCCTCCCGGCACGGGCAAGACCAGCATCGCAAAGAGCATTGCCCGGGCAATCGGCCGTAAGTTTGTGCGTGCTTCTTTAGGCGGACTTCGGGATGAAGCCGAGATCCGCGGGCACCGGCGTACCTACATCGGAGCCATTCCCGGCAACATTATTTATAATTTAAAGCAGGCGGGCACCATGAACCCGGTGTTCCTCTTTGATGAGATCGACAAAATGAGCTCCGATTTCAGAGGGGACCCTGCCAGTGCCATGCTGGAGGTTTTGGACCCCGAACAAAACAATGCTTTCCGCGATCATTACATGGAGCTGGATTTTGATTTAAGCAAAGTGATGTTCCTGGCAACGGCCAACAGCATCGATACCATCCCGCGGCCCCTGCTGGACCGTATGGAGGTCATCCAGGTAACCAGCTACACCGAGGAAGAAAAGGTGCAGATCGCAAGAAGGCATCTCATCAAAAAGCAGGCGGAGGAACACGGCATCCAGAAGGGGCAGCTGAACATCAGCCCCAAGGCCCTTACTGACATGGTGCGCTATTACACTGCAGAAAGCGGCGTACGCAATTTGGAACGCACCATAGCCCGAGTATGCCGCAAAGCCGCAAGAGAGCTTGTAGACGGCGCTGAGGCCCCTGTACGGGTCACTGCACGGAATCTGGAACAATACCTGGGCAGCAAACGGTTTATAAAGGATGATCTGAGCAAAAAGCCCGAAGTCGGTCTTGCGACCGGCCTTGCCTGGACGAGCATCGGCGGGTGCACCCTTTCCATCGAGGTCAGCGCGGTGCCCGGTAACGGCAAGCTTCAGCTTACGGGTAAACTGGGCGAAGTGATGAAGGAATCCGCCCGGGCGGGGCTTAGCTACATCCGTTCCCGTGCGGAAGAGTTTGGACTGGAACCTGGCTTTGTGGATAAGATGGACATCCATATTCACATCCCGGAAGGTGCCATCCCCAAAGATGGCCCCAGTGCGGGCATCACTATGGTGACGGCTATGGTATCCGCCCTGAGCGGCCGTGCCGTGCGGGGGGATCTTGCCATGACGGGTGAAGTGACGCTGCGGGGCAGGGTACTGCCCGTGGGCGGCATCAAGGAAAAGCTGCTGGCCGCTTACCGCATGGGGATCACGGAGATCATCCTCCCCAAAGACAGCATGAAGGATTTAGAGGAACTGCCTGAAAACATCAGGGAAAAACTCACCTGCATCGGTGTGGAACATATGGATCAGGTGCTGAAGATCGCCCTGATGGAATCATAGGAGCAATTGATGAGGATCACAAAAGCGAAACTGGTTAAAACGGTATACAATAAAAGCCAGTACCAGGATTATAACCTGCCGGAGATCGCCATTGTTGGGCGCAGCAATGCGGGCAAAAGCAGTATGATCAACAAACTGTGCAACAACGGCAAGCTTGCCCGGGTCTCTTCGGAGCCCGGCAAGACCCGCAGCATCAACTTTTTTTCCATCAACGAAGGGCTCATGCTGGTGGACCTGCCGGGCTATGGCTTTGCCAAGCGCAGTGCAGGGGAACGCAACAGCTGGCAGCAGCTGGTGGAAGGCTATTTTACGGTGACGGAGCGGTTAAGGCACCTGTTTTTGCTGTGCGACATCCGTCATGACCCCAGCGTAGGGGATCTGCAGATGGTGGAATACCTGGATTTTTACCGCATCCCCTATACCCTCGTGGCCACCAAAGCGGATAAGCTGGCCAAGAGCAAGCGCAAGGTACAGGCGCAAAAAGTGGCAAAAGTGATTGGGACTGATGACGTGATCCCTTTTTCCGCGGTGGATGGGTTTGGCATGGAAGAGGTGCTCAAACGGATCGAAAGTGTGCTGGATGCAGAAACTGCTTTTTACGGAGCAAAAATATCTGTTGACAAATAGGTAAAAAAAGCATATTTATTTATAGGAATGTTATACAGGAGAGATGATCCGTCCATGAAATTAGTGAGATGCCCCCGCTGTGAATTAAACTACATGCGCGAGGATGCGAAATACTGCAGCATCTGTCTTTCTGAGATGAAGAGCACCAAACGCACCGCTGCCGTGGTGGAGCAGAGCGATATTGAGATCTGCCCCGAGTGCAACGAAAACCCCGTGGTGCCCGGCCAGGAGCTTTGCAAGCTTTGCCTTTTGGAAAAGAAGCGTCTTGAAATGACCGAGCGCATGAAGGAAAAGGCGGCTGATGACGACATCCCTCTGGATGAGATGGATGATGATCTGATGGAGGATGAGATCCCCGTTCATTCCGATGATGACGAGATCCCCATGGATGAAGACATGGAAGAAGAACTGGGCTTTGGTGATGACGAAGATGATTTTGAAGAGGACGACTTCGATAGCGAAGACGACCTTCAGGATTAACGGGTTACACCATGGCGATATACGCAATAGCAGATTTACATTTAAGCGATGTGCTGGATAAATCCATGGATATCTTCGGTAAACACTGGGAGAATCACATGGAAAAGATCGAAGAAGCTTGGCTTAGCATGATCGCCCCTGAAGATGTTGTGCTCATCAGCGGGGATATCAGCTGGGCGATGAAGCTTAGCGATGCCGTGCCCGATTTAAACCGCATTGCCCGCCTGCCCGGCCACAAATACATCATCCGCGGCAACCATGACTTCTGGTGGAATTCCATTGGAAAGGTGCGTGGAGTGCTGCCCCAGGGGCTCTATGCCATCCAGAACGACAGCGTGATGTTAAGTGATTCCACCGCCCTTTGCGGCACCCGGGGCTGGGTGGTGCCTGGCGCCGCCGCCTTTGACGGGGAAGACAGAAAGATCTACGACCGGGAAGTAGGCCGATTAAAGCTTTCGCTGGATCACGCAAAGCGGCGCAACCCGGAGCGCATCGTGGTGATGATGCACTACCCCCCGGTGAATGACCGCTATGAAAGCAACGAGATCACCGCATTACTGGAGGAATACGGCGTCAGTCATCTGGTATATGGCCATTTACACGGCGTCAGCCATGGCTACCCCTTTGAAGGGGAACGAAACGGTGTACAGTACCGCTTGACCAGCTGCGATTATCTGCGTTTTAAACCGGTATTGATCAGTGAATAAAAGACTGCTTCTGCAGTCTTTTTCTTTTTGTGGCATAACACTGCTTTTCCATTCATACCATCTACCGATGGCGATTGGAATGGAGGAACAGCGATGGAAAACTACGATATCTATACCGATATTGCCGAGCGTACCCAGGGCGATATCTATATTTCTTTGGTGGGCCCCGTCCGAACGGGGAAGAGCACCTTTATTAAACGGTTTATGGAGCTGATGGTTCTGCCCAAGGTGGAAAACAGCTTTATCCGCCAGCGCATCACCGATGAGATGCCCCAATCCGGGGCGGGGAAGACAGTTATGACCACCCAGCCCAATTTTGTGCCCAACGATGCTGTGGAATTAAACCTCAGCACAGGTGGCACCGCCCGCATCCGCCTGGTGGATTGCGTGGGGTATCTGGTGGAGGGTGCCATGGGCCATATGGAAAACAACGCAGCCCGTATGGTGCGCACCCCTTGGCTGGATCATGACATCCCCTTTGAGGAAGCGGCGGAGATCGGTACCCGCAAGGTGATCACGGAGCATAGCACCATCGGCATTGTGATGACTACGGATGGCTCTATTACCGACATCCCAAGGAGCAGCTATGTCCCCGTGGAGGAACGGGTCATCTCGGAACTGCGGGAAAACGGGCGCCCCTTTGTGGTGGTGTTAAATACCGTGGACCCCAAGGCAGACCACATTAGGGAACTGGCCATGGAGATGCAGGAAAAATACAGTGTGCCTGTTATGCCCTTAAATGTGATGAACATGGAAGCAGGGGAGATCGAAACCCTTTTAACAGGGGTGCTTTATGAGTTCCCGTTAAAGGAGATCCGCTTAAACGTACCCGATTGGATCCTGGCACTCAGCGATGACCATTGGCTGCTGAAAAGCCTCATCAGCGATGTAAAAAAAGGCTGCAGCGATGTGGTAAAAGTGGCGGACCACAAAAAGGTGATCTGTGCGCTGCAGAAAAACGAATCCATCGATTACGCTGCAGCCGGGGTGATGGAGCTTGGCACCGGCAGGGCAGAGATCTGTGCGGAACCCAAGAAAGAGTTGTTTTACCAAATCATCGGCGATGAGTGCGGTTACCCCATCCAGGGGGAATACCATTTGATCTCCATCTTAAAAGAACTGGTATCCGCCAAAAAGGAGTACGACCGGGTCAAGGATGCCTTGGAAAGCGTACGGGCAACGGGCTACGGTATGGTGCGCCCCACCATGGAAGAGCTGGATTTAGAAGCACCCGAGGTGGTGCGGCAGGGGAATCGGTATGGGGTGAAGCTGAAGGCCAGTGCGCCCAGCCTGCACTTTTTGCGGGTGGATATCGAAACCGAGGTTTCGCCCATCGTGGGGTCGGAAAAGCAGAGCGAGGACCTTTTAAATTACCTGCTTAAAGAGTTTGAAAACGACCCGGCGGAGATCTGGAATACCAACATCTTTGGCAAATCATTAAATGATCTGGTCAAAGAGGGCCTTTCCAACAAGTTGACCCGCATGCCGGATGAGATCCAGAGCAAAGTGCAGATGACGCTGCAGCGCATCATCAACGAAGGCAGGCATAACCTCATCTGTATCGTATTTTAAGAAAAGCCGCCCGCAAGGGCGGTTTTTTTGTTGCTCTGATCAGCTGCAGCGAGGGAGGGAAAAAATATAAAGCGGATCCTTTGGTTTTGTGATATGCTGTTATTGGAAAACCAGTTTGGGAGTGATGCGAAATGGCAGATAAAAACTTCATCCCCCGGCAGATCTTTGATGATACCTGGTGCATCAGCGGCAAAGGCTGCGATTGCTACCTGCTCATTGGGGAAGAGGAGGCGCTGATGATCGATTCCGGCATGTCGGATCTTGACATCCGCTCCTTTGCCCAAACCCTGACGGATCGTCCTGTGAAAAAGGTGA
>SVGV01000034.1 GCA_015056185.1 Clostridiales bacterium
AAACTCAGCGGTTTTAAAGGGCGGTGCAACCTTGTTCTTCACGACTTTTGCCCGGGTACGGTTGCCGATGGCTTCCGTCCCCTGCTTAAGCTGTTCCCCCCGGCGGATGTCCAGGCGCACGCTGGCGTAGAACTTCAGCGCACGGCCACCGGTGGTGGTTTCGGGGTTGCCAAACATAACGCCGACTTTCTCGCGCAGCTGGTTGATGAAGATGACAACGCAGTTGGATTTATTAATGGCACCGGCCAATTTACGCAAAGCCTGGCTCATAAGGCGTGCCTGCAAACCTACATGGCTGTCGCCCATATCCCCTTCGATCTCGGCACGGGGCACCAGGGCCGCAACGCTGTCCACAACCACGATGTCAATGGCACCGCTGCGAACCAAAGCTTCGCAGATCTCCAGTGCCTGCTCGCCGGTATCCGGCTGAGAAACATAGAGTTCATCGATGTTAACGCCCAGCTTTTGTGCATAAACGGGGTCCAACGCATGCTCCGCATCGATGAACGCCGCCATGCCGCCCATCTTCTGGGCTTCGGCTACGCTGTGCAGCGCCACAGTGGTCTTACCGGAAGATTCCGGCCCGTAGATCTCAACAATACGGCCACGGGGCAAACCGCCTACCCCAAGGGCCAGGTCCAGGTCCAAACACCCGGTGGGAATGTAGGAAATATCCGCAACGGGAGATTCGCCCAGCTTCATTACGGCGCCTTTGCCAAACTTCTTTTCGATGTTCAGTAAAGCAATATCAAGGGCTTTTTGTTTTTCCATGGTCGTGCATCCTTTCGTTTATCCGTTTAAGAGTATCTTTTTGCGCAGCAGGTTCAGCGCCTGCAGCGCAGCTGAGATCCGGTTACTGCTCCGGTTGCTTCTGCCGGAGCTTAGTTTCAGCACTTCCGTGCCGTTTTTATCTGCGCAGCCGATGTACACAAGTCCAACGGGTTTTTCTTCCGTTCCCCCATCGGGCCCGGCGATCCCGGTGATGGAAAGGCCGTAATCGGTACCGGCGTTCTTGCGTACCCCTTCTGCCATGGCACGGGCAACTTCTTCACTTACCGCCCCATGCAGCTCTATCATATCAATTGGGATGTCCAATAAACGGGATTTTGCCTGATTACTGTAGGTAACAAGCCCCTCCATTAAAAAGGCGGAACTGCCGGGGATGTCAATAAGCATACTGCTGACCATTCCGCCGGTGCAGCTTTCTGCCAACGCTAAGGTTTCTTTGCGCTCCGTTAGCAGCTTTGCAATGACCTCAGGCAAGCTTTCCCCGCAGGTGGAATACACGCTGTCCCCCAAGATGGCAAGGACTTTTTCCACCATGGGCGTTAAGATGGCGTCCGCATCCTCCACTTTTTTGCACTTGGCGGTGATGCGTACCGTCACATCGGAAATGGATGCGTAGGTGGCCAAAGTGGGGTTGGTCTGGTTGTGGATGAGTTCACCTAACATCTCAGCCACCGTGCTTTCGCCGATGCCGCTGATGCGCACATAGGCGCTCTTCAACACACTATCAGAGATGGATTCCAAATAGGGCACCACGCTCGTGGTGAACATATGCTTCATCTCGGTGGGAGGCCCGGGCAGCACGATGGCCCGCTTACCGTCCTTTTCCAGGATGCACCCGGGGGCGGTACCCCGGTAGTTGGGCAGCACGATGCCGCCCTTGGGCATATAAGCCTGCTTTTTGTTGCTTTCCGCCATGGGCCTGCTGCGCCTTGCAAAGTTTTCGATGATGGCCCTAAGGCTCTCCTCATGCAAAACCAGCTCTTCCCCCATGAGTTCGCTTACCGTTTCTTTGGTAATATCATCCTCTGTGGGGCCAAGGCCGCCGGTGGTGATGATGATGTCGCTTCTCGTAAGAGCCTGGGCGATGGTGTCCCGCATGCGCTGGGGGTTATCCCCCACCGTCTCTTTATAGTAAACATCGATGCCCATGGCACTTAACTGCTGGCTGAGCCACTGGGAATTGGTATCCACGATCTGGCCCATCAAAAGCTCCGTACCGACGGAGATCAACTCTGCTTTCAAATCAATCGCCTCGATTCTTTAAGACTTCATAATCCGCTTTAATAGTGCCATGTGGCGCATGGCATAGCTAAGTACCGTTACAATGCAGCCAATTGCGCTCACCCAAATCAAAATCGTGCTGTGAGCCGGCCAGAAGATGATCACAACAAGGGTAGCGATCACTAGAAGCTGGGTCAGAAGATCGATGATGGATGTATAGATCGTCACCTTATAAAGCTCTGCCATGGTCTTAAAGGCGCTCATGATGTTGTCCTTCGCCATAATGACAAAGGCGAGGAGCAGGGGCAGCATGTGCAGCTGGCACAAAATGAAGATGGCACCGTAGATGATGATCTTATCCACAAATAAGGATGCATATTTTACAAGCCCGTGCTTCTTCACGATGGATACATTGGGCGCAATGTATTCATACACACTGTAAAGGGTGATGATGAGGGCCGCCCAAATGACGATATCCCCAACGAGCCTTACATCCAGCAAATAGGCAATATAAGCGATGATCTGCAAAAGGGTCTTTACCTTGCCGCTCCATTTTGCTGCGATGGCAACGCCGTCTTTGGCTGCAAGGCTCCTTAAGGGGTTGATCATGAGATCCCGCCCGATGAGGATGATGGCCATATAGGCAGGCAGCGCGCCCCAGGTTACCAGCACCACCATGGCGGCACTGGTCAGCATCTTATCGGCAATGGGGTCCACAAGTTTACCAAAGTCCGTTACGATGTTCCGCTTACGGGCGATGTTGCCATCCAGCGAATCCGTAATGGATGCGATCAAAAACACCACAGCGGCAGCGTAGTTCCACCCGGGAAAGCCAATAAAGGCGATGGCAATGAATACAGGCACCAAAATGATGCGCAGCATGGTCAACTTGTTGGGCAGGTTCATACTAACACCTCGCTCATAACATCATATTCTTCCGCCTGGGTCACCTCAGCACGGATGATGGAACCGATCATAAGGGGTTCCATACTGCTCAAATACACTTCCCCATCCACACCGGGCGCTTCTGATTGGCTCCTGCCGATGTAGAGGTTCAAATCTTCATCAAACTCATCGATGAGTACCTCTTCCACAGTACCGATGCGCCGCTGGTTCCGCTCATAAGAGACCTCCTGCTGGGTTAAGAGAATCTCCTCCGCACGGCGTGCTTTGGTCTCTTCCTCCACCTGATCGGGGTAAGAGGCCGCCAAGGTGCCCTCTTCCTGAGAATAGGCAAAGGCCCCTAACCTGTGGATGCGGCCTTCCTTTACAAAGCTCAGCAGCTTTTCATGCTGCGCTTCCGTCTCGCCGGGGAAGCCGCAGATCAAGGAAGTGCGGATGGTAAATCCGCCGTAGGATTCGATCTTGTCGATCAAACTGCGGATGCCCTGTTCCGTCGCATGACGGCCCATGCGGCTTAAAATATCGTCATCGATATGCTGCAGCGGCATATCCAGATATTTTACGATATTGGGGGTCTGCGCCATAAATTCAAGCAGCTCATCATCGATGCGCTCCGGGTAAGTGTACAGCACACGGATCCAAGGTACATCCAGTTTACTGATCTCAGCCAGAAGTTCCTTTAACATGTATTTACCGTAAAGGTCCTTTCCGTAATAAGAGGTATCCTGTGCGATGATGATCAGCTCTTTGGCACCGTTTTCTACAAAATACCGGCACTCTTCGATGATCTCTTCCATGGGCCGGCTCACATACCGCCCACGAATGCGGGGGATGGCGCAATAGCTGCACCCGGTGCTGCACCCTTCCGCAATGCGGATGTACACGCTGTGCTTGGGGGAGATCAGCGTCCGCCTGCCGTCCCCGTTGCCCTTGGGTAAAAACTCTGCGACTTTCTCGCCCTGTAAAACCCGCTCTACGATGGGCAAGATCTCTGCATACTGGTTCACGCCGATGAATCCATCCACCTCGGGCAGCTCATCCTTTAGTTCGCTCCCGTAGCGCTGGCTTAAGCACCCCGTCACAAGAATGCGCTTGACTTTCCCCTCTTTTTTCAGCTCCCCTGCTTCTAAGATCGCCTGGATGGATTCCTCCTTTGCGGCATCGATAAACCCACAGGTGTTGATGATGATGAGTTCCGCCTCTTCTGCATCCTCCACCATGGTATAGCCCGCCTGCATCAGGGGGTAGAGCATCTGCTCCGTATCCACTTGATTCTTATTGCATCCCAAAGAGATCATCCCAATGGTTTTCTTCACGTCATTCTCCTTTAAACATCTCATCCAGCTGAACGCGGCTGATGAGCACATTGCGGGGCTTGCTGCCATCAGGAGGGCTTACAATGCCCAGGCGCTCCATCTGGTCCATAATGCGGGCAGCACGGGCGTAACCCACACGGAAACGACGCTGGAGCATGGAGGTGCTGGCCTGGCCAGCATCTAAAAACAGCTCGGCAGCATCGTAAACCAGGTCATCCACATCGTCATCGCCGCCGCTGCCGGAGGAGGAAGATCCATCCCCGATGCTGGCGTTGTCGATCTGTTCGATGATCTTTTCATCGTAATCGGGCTCTTCTTCCCCACTGCGGATGAACTCCGTCACCGCTTCCATCTCCTGATCGGGGATGAAGGCACCCTGCACACGGACGGGCTTGGGCATGGAGCTGGTCATCAGCAGCATATCGCCCCGGCCAAGCAGCTTTTCTGCGCCGTTCATATCCAAAATGATGCGAGAGTCCGTCTGACTCTGTACCGTAAGGGCGATGCGGCTGGGGAAGTTGGCTTTAATCAGGCCGGTGATGACGTCCACACGGGGGCTCTGGGTGGCCACAACCAAATGGATGCCCGCTGCACGGCCCTTTTGTGCAATGCGGCACAGCAGCGCCTCAATATCCTTGGGTGCGGTCATCATCAGGTCGGCGAGCTCATCGATGATAAAGACGATATACGGGATCTTGGGGTTCTCCGTCATGGTCATGATCTCGTTATACCGCTCAATATCCCTTGCGCCCCGCTCAGCAAAGCTGTCGTAACGCTTGTCCATCTCCGTGGCAGCCCAATTAAGGGCACCTGCGGCCTTTTTGGGCTCCGTCACAACGGGGATCATCATGTTGGGCAGGTTGTTAAACTTAGCAAAGTCGACTTTTTTAGGGTCAACAATGATCATACGCACTTCTTCCGGGGTGGTGTTAAACAAAAGACCCATGATCATGGTCTGCAAACACACGCTCTTGCCGCTGCCGGTGGTACCGGCTACCAGCAGATGGGGCATGGCCGCCAGATCGAGGACGATGCAGTCCCCGGTGAGGTTTTTACCCACAGGCACCGTCAGCTTGCTGCGGCTGCCGGTAAACTCGGGGCTTTCCAGGATATCCCGCAGCATCACAGGGGTCCGCTCCCGGTTGGGCACCTCAATGCCGATGGCGTTTTTGCCCGGGATGGGCGCCTCGATGCGCACCGATGTTGCCGCCAGGGAAAGGGCAATGTCATCAGCCAGGTTCACGATACGGCTGATCTTCACACCGGGGGCAGGCTGAACCTCATAGCGGGTAATGGCAGAGCCCACCACCACGTTGATGACCTTCGCCTGGATCTTAAAGTTTTCAAAGGTACGCTCCAAAAGGTTTGCGTTATTTTTGATGTCATTCTTGGCAGAACGCACCCCGCGGATGGGGCTCAGTTTTGCCAGCATGGTAATGGGAGGCTTGCGGTACTGCTTTTTCTTTTCATCCTCCGGCACGGTGGAGGTATACTTAGGCTCTTCCGGCATCACAACGGGCACCTCATCGGGCTCCTGCTTTTTGCTTCTGGTGCTTCTGCGCTTGGGCAGCCGCTCCAGCACAATGACTTCCCCATCTTCCGTGGGAATGGTGCGCTCGGGCAAAGGCTCCTCTGCGGGTATCACGGGCTCAGCACCGGTGCCCTGGAGATCATAGGGCAAATAGCCGATGTCCTGTTCCGATTCTCCAAGGCGGTTTACCCGCCGCTCTTCAGGCTTACTAGCCGCATCCTCTTTTGCGGAAAAGAACTTCAAAAAGCCCTTTTTCTCTTTTACGGGCTCTTCGCGGTATTCCTTTGCGCGGTCGTTATCCACACTCAAGCGGTTGGGGTCGATCTTCGTCTGCTTTTCTCTGTGCCTGCGCTCCGGCATGTGGATGTTGCCCTTCACCTGCTCACGGACCGTGCGGATGGAGATGCGGGTCAACACCATCACGGCGATCAACCCTGCGGTAATAAACACCACAAAGCCCCCTGCAATGCCAAGGAGCATGGTAATGGGGTAAACAAACGCCTGGGCAAAGGCGCCGGATCCCATTGCCCCAGCCATGCTGAGGGAATAGGTCAGGCCAATGCTGGTGATATAATCGGCCTCTGCCCCGCTGCCGTAAAAGATCAAATGCCAAATGCAGATGACGCACAGAATGATCACACTGATGCAGGCAGTTTTGGCACCGCTGCTCTTCCCCTGAAGATAAAAGGCGATGTACCCGCCAAGGACCAACACACCGATGGGCAGCACATAGGCAAAGTTGCCCAGCACACCCATAAATACCTCTTTAAAAGCAGCACCAATGAGACCTGCACCGTTAAAGTACATGCCAAATGCTAAAATGGCGCCAAGGGCCATCAACAGCACACCGGCTATCTCAAGGTTTGCACTTTTTTTCTTACGCTTCTTAGCCACAAAAACCCTCACAACAAATATTTGTTCGCATTCTATTATACACGATTCAAAGTGTAAGCACAAACATAAATGTAGGGAGCATCACTACCCCCTACAACTATATCTTGATGCTATTCTCCCTTTAAACACTCCCCTGCAGAAAGGAGCAGGGGCTGCAATTGGGTACGGCTCAGTGCAGCCAAGGCGGCAGATGGCAGCAGCGAAAATTTAGACTGCATGGAGCAATGCTTTACCGCGATTCCATCCTGGCCAAAGGGCACAAAATAGATATTTTTCCGCCCCAGCAGCATACCGATATTTTTTGCGTTCACCCCTAAAGAATCATTGCTTGCGATGCACAGGAGCACGGGCCGGTCATTCCTTAAGTGGGATTTCACCGCCATCAAAACCGGTGTATCGGTAATGCCGTTAGCCATCTTTGCCAAGGTGTTACCGGTGCACGGCGCCACGATCATCAGATCCAGCAGCTGATTGGGGCCGATGGGCTCCGCGCCGTCAATGGTGCTAATCACATCATGCCCTGTGATTTCCTTTAGCCGTGCTTTGGTATCCTCAGCAGTTCCAAAGCGGGTATCCATACTGTTTACATGGTACGAAACAATGGGCATAACCGATGCACCCATCATACAAAGGTTCTCGATCTCCTTAAAAATCATTGGTATGGTACAAAAGGATCCCGTCAGCCCAAAGCCGATGCGTGTCCCTTCCATGTTAATCCCCCTCTATCCGGTTTAAAATGCACTCTACTGCGGCATGGGCAGCGGCCCTGGGGCAGATTTTCGCCGGCAGGCCGGATGCCAAATGCCACTGTGCATAGGTTTCGCAATCTTCTTTTTTACAACCATAGGGGGCGGATGCCAGCTCCAAATAGATGCAGCCCTTAGAAACACCTCGTAACGCATCCTTTGTGATGATGGGCTCCGGCACCGTGTTAAATACATAGTGTGCCCCGTAAAGGGCCCAGCTCATCTCACAAATGGGGTAACTGCAGATGCCCTCCATCTCAAACCTGGTGCGCTCCGGTTCACTCCTGGCTGCCACACGGATCATCGGTGTAAAAGGCCTTAACAGATGCGCAAGAGCCTTTGCGATCCTTCCACTGCCGATGATGGTGCAGGTGCTGCCCAGCATACTGCCATCCCCCGCTGTGATAGCATAGCCGATGGCCGATTCCGCCGTAAGGTAAGCATTTTTACTGTTAAACGCCTCATCCTTTAACAGCTCCAGTACCCGGATCCCTTTTGCTGAACATACCTCTTTTTGCTTCTGCGTAAACAAGCCGCCCACAAGATATCCACAACTGTTTAAGGAATCCAACAGATCATCCACAGGTATTTCACAGCCTTTTACACAGCGTTCGCCCATGTAGTTCACGGGCAAGATCAACATATGGCAATGCTTTACGCTTTCAGCAGCTTTTGCACTGCTTTTGTCCATCAAAAAGATGTGATCAGCACCCAAAGCTCCCGTTTCCCGTTCCAGTTCTTCTTTCAGGTAACAGCTACGCTTATCGCTGCCTAAAACGATGATTTCCTTTTTCATATCCATTCCCCCTGCTTTATCCTATGTCATCCTGCCCTTTGGGTGCAAAAAAAGAGGACTGCTTGCACAGTCCTCAAAAGATGCTGCTTAAAAATCGCCATAGCCTATCTAAAAAAGAGAGCGCCTCCACATCCTCCGCTGCAACCAGTTTGCTTTCCCCGGCAAGTTCCTCCCCAATATAGTATCGGATGGTGCCCATCTCCTGCCCCGCTTTGATGGGAGCTGTGATGTTTGTGGGTAGGTCTATCTTCACTTCCGGCTTTTCCGTCCCATCCACCTTTAAAGGGTAGTATAAATTCTCTTTGATCTGTACTTTCACGGTTTCCGCCCGGCCGTTTTCTACCTTTGCTTCCGTCACCACTTCGTCTTTTATGGCGATCTGGCAAAGCCAATACTGTTCATGGGCAAAGTCTAGCAGTCTTACGGTGTCATCCCACATGTTGGGGCAGTTCAGCACCACGGTCACCACCTCAAGGCGATCCCGGGCAGAGGATGCAACCAGGCACTTACCGGCCTCTTTGGTGTACCCCGTTTTCACCCCGGTGGCGGATTCATAGTTCCACAGCAGCTTGTTTTTATTTTTCAGCGTCCGCTTGGTGCCTGCACCTCTGGGGATCATCTCATGGTACTTTGTGGATACGATCTCGCAGAACACATCGTTTCCCATAGCCGCTGCACTGATGATGGCAAGATCGTTTGCGCTGGTCACATGGCCTTTTGCGGGAAGGCCATGGGGGTTCACAAAGTTTGTGCTCTTCGCTCCAAGCTCCTTTGCCCGCTCATTCATCTTAATGCAAAAGGCCTCTACACTGCCGCTTATAAAGATGGCAATGGCCTCTGCACTGTCGTTGCCGGAATGCATCATCAGCCCATAAAGCAGGTCTTTTAACGCAAACTGCTCCCCTTCTTCCAGATATAATGAGGATCCTTCCACCCCAACAGCCTCTTTGGGGATGGTCACTGTTTCATCAAGCCTTCCGCTTTCAATGGCGATGAGAGCCGTCATCACCTTTGTGGTGCTGGCCATGGGCATGGGGGCATCCCCGTTTTTGCTATAAAGGATCCGCCCCGTGGTGATCTCCACCACACTTGCCCCCGCTGCACTGTGATTGGGTGCGGCAGATGCATACCCCAGGGTGGGCATAAGCATCAAAACGATGCTCAGTAAAAACAATAACCCCTTAGTGGCAAAACGCTTCATAACTTTCCTCCCTTTGATGGGTTCAATAAAGCATATGCCTTAAGGGGTAAAATAATTGTCGCCCTATAGGGGCTTTACGCGGTTAAAACAGCGTTACTCTTCGTCCTCTGCACTATAATCAGGGTATTCTTCCCATTCTACATCCGCTTCTCCGCTGTGGTCCATCTGGTCCAGCCATTTGTTTGCAAGCTCTTTGATCACACACAGGGCCTGGGGTACGATCTCCAGCAGCCTGTCCGCAGCGCAGATGTTTTCAATGGGCAAAAGGCGCACGGTACCATCGCTTACCACAAGAAACCCAACGGGTTTTAAAGATACCCCCGCACTGGCACCCCCTGCAAAGGGGAAGCTGCTTTTTAAGATGGCATCCTCTTTTGTGTACCGCGCCTTGGATTCCGCCGCGTATTCACCACCGCCCGAAACAAAGCCGAAGCACACCCGGGAAACGGGCAAAATGATGGTCCCATCCTGGGAAAACACCGCATCCCCCACGATGGTGTTTACATCCACCATCTCTTTGATCTGTTCCATTGCCGTCCGCATCATATTTTCAATTGGGTGCATGATGATTACTCCTTTGGTATTTCCTTTTCAGCAGCAGGAATGCTGCGTAAATAGTATTCACCAAGGATATTTTTACTATGCAGCGGATGGATGCCTCAAAGTGCTCCCGGTTAAACACAGGTTTGATGCGGATCCCCTTTAGCAGTACATCCTTTTTGCCGATGTGGATGGGCGCCATCAACCCATACACGGCAGATTGCACCACGCCGATGGCCATGGCAAGGGCAAAGGCGTCCTCACACCCCAGTATCAGCTTGCCTTCAAACTGTTCTACATCAAGCCACCTTAACACCTTTAAAAGGGTATCCTTCTGGTGCTTTAGTAGTTCAAGCCCGGTAAAAGGCGCCCGTCTCTTTGCTTTGGGCCCCAGCAGGTCAATTTTTTTGTAAAAGCAAAACAACCTTACTGTTACATCATGCTGCCGTACTCCTTTTAAGTAGTAAAAGTTGTATTCTATCCGGATCCTGCAAAGCAGGATCACTATCATAGCAGCAGCAATCAAAAAAAGGGCCATACTCTTCCTCCTGTTTGAGTATGCCCAGTTACAGAAAAAAATAAAAAGCCGCTTATGCGGCTTTTATTCAAAGGTTACATCGCTTAGATCCACATCCTCCGGCAAGGGGGGCAGCTGGCTGAGGTCCTCAATGCCAAAGTGACGCAAAAAATCGCTGGTGGTTCTGTAAAGGGTGGGCCTGCCAATGGTCTTCTTCTTCCCGGCGGATTCGATGAGTTTGCGTGAAAGCAGCGTCTGGATGGAATAATCCGCGCTCACCCCTTTGATCTCCTCGATCTCCCCCCGGGTGATGGGCTGCTTATAGGCGATGATGGAGAGCGTCTCCAGCACCGATCGGGAAAGGGTCTTCCGAGCAACGGGCTTTAGCGCATCCCGGATGCAGTCGGAGTACTGCGCCTTGGTGCGCATCTGCAAAAGATCATCGGTACGGCAGATCTCAAGGCCGCGGGTGTCATCGTTACGGGCAAGCAATTCTTCCGCTAAGGAGTTCATCTCAAGCTGGGTAATGCCAAGGGCCCTTGCGATGGATTCCATCTCCACACCGGATCCCGCCACAAATAAGATGGCCTCAATGGCAGAAAGCTGTTCGTTATGGGTCAATCTTCTTCCCTCACTTTACGGGTTCAACATCCCAATGACGATGTCGCCAAAGGGCTGATCCTGCACCGCTTTGACCTCGCCGGAGGAGATCAGTTCCAGCAGTGCCAAAAAAGATGCGATCACTTCATCCTTCGTACTGTCCATGGTAAACAGCTCGCGGAACAGCACACGGCCTCGCGCAGTCACCATACTGCGGATGTGTGCCACCCGCTCCACCACAGGGGTATACTTTTTGCGGATGAAATCCACCGGCTGCTGTGCTTCCTTCTGAAGCTGCTTTTCCTTCAAGATATCCATAAACCCGGAAAACAGATCGTTTAAGCTTAGTCCTTCCAATATGACCTCGTTTTCCGTGTGCATGTATTCATCGGGCAATTTATAGTAGCTTTGTGCCGCTCCTTCTTCTAATCGGAGCATGGCATCGGCCGCCTGCTTGATGCGCCTGTATTCGTACAGGTTTTGGATGAGCCGCTGCTTTTCCTCTTCCACATCGGGCTCTACCACCTGCTTTGGCAAGAGGGAGCGGGATTTAATATACAAAAGGGTGGCGGCCATGCTTAAAAACTCAGAGGCCGTCTCCATATCGATCTCATCCATCTCCTGCACGATGGCCAAATACTGCTCCGTGATCTCAGAAACAAAGATGTCTTTGATGTCGATCTTCGCCTTTGCGATGAGCTGCAGCAAAAGATCCAGCGGCCCTTCAAAGGAGGATAACTGTACCCGATACATGGTTAAAAGATCCCTAACATACCGCCGCAGATATCAAGCAAAAAGCGGTAGACTGCGTTTGTACAGGTGGTCAGCACAGGGGTCAAGATATTAGTAGCAAGGAGGATGAGTACAATAAAGAAGCCATACTGCTCTACCTTCCAGAAGAAGGTGGGGTTCACATTGCCGATCAACAAACGCTTAACCACCCGGTAGCCATCCAGCGGAGGGAGGGGCAAAAGGTTAAAGACCATCAGCACGATGTTGATGGAGATGATGTTCACAACAATGGTAGTCACATAGTAGTCCGTCACGCCAAATTGGAAGATCAGCGCAAGGTATAGGAGTGTGAACAAAAATGCCAATACAAAGTTCATTACAACACCGGCAAGGGCAACCACAAGTTCCCCCACAAAACGGTTTTTAAACCGGGCGGGGTTTACCTGCACGGGTTTGCCATAGCCAAAGCCTAAAAGAAGCAGCATGCCAAGACCCATCATGTCAAAGTGAGCAAAGGGGTCCAAAGTCAAACGGCCCATGCTGCGGGGGGTGTTATCCCCCATTTTATCTGCCGCCAAGGCGTGGGCAAACTCATGGAAGGAAAGGCCGATCAAAATACCCGGCAGGATCAGCAAAATGGATGTCAAAAACCCAATGGGGTCCGTAAACAATTGGGATAATCTCGTCAAAGCAATGCTCCTTTAAGATAGAAATCAGCGTACAGACGACCGCCTGTACGCTTATGCACTTACTGTATTTTATCATGGCGGTATAGGGGTGTCAACAAAGGTGCTACCCCATGGTCCAGTACCGCAATATGGTCAAAACCGCCTCCCATATGGTGGACCGCTTTACAGTGCTCTCCGCAATGGCATCCGTTTGGGCGATGAGCTTTTCCCCGGTATACACATAAAGGGTGCCTAAACTCTGCCCCATTTCAACGGGTGCGGTGATCTCACCATTCAGTTCGATCTCCTTTTTAATCTTGCTCGCTTCTCCCCGCTCCAATACCACTTTAATGTCATCCTTAGCAACGAGGTTCACGTATTTGGGGGATCCCCCGGGGATCTCCACGTTTTTTCTCAGGATCTCCCCCTTTTTTGCCAGCACACGGGTGGTAAAGTTGCTGAACCCGTAATCCATCATGGCCCGGGCATCGTTAAACCGGGTGTCGGAATCCTTAGCCCCCAAAGTGACCGCAATCAGCCGCATCTCGCCCTTTTTTGCGGTAAAGACCCCGCAGTATTTCGCACTGTCGGAAGAGCCCGTGGCATAGCCATCGCACCCGGTATAAAACCGAACCAATCGGTTGGGGTTGGTCAACTCCGTCACTCTGCCGTCTTTATGGGTGATCTGATCCATATAAATGGCAGTGTGTTCTGTTGCGCTTTTATGCTCGCTCAGCGCCTTTGCAAACAGGGCTAAATCGTATGCCGTAGTATGGGCGTTTGCGTCGTCCAGGCCGGTGCAGGTGGTAAAAACCGTGTTCTTTGCGCCCAATCCCTTCGCCCGCTGATTCATGGCATCCACAAATGCTGTTTCGCTGCCGTAAAGGGCTTCAGCCAGTGCGATGGCGGCATCGTTGGCACTGCAGATGGATACCGCCTTTACCAGCTCCTCCGCTTTATAACTGCTGCCGCTGTCTAAAAATGCACTGGTGCCCTTGGCTTTGGCTGCATTGGCAGATACCTGTATGCTGTCCTCCATCTTCATCCTGCCTTCTGCGATGGAATCATACACCACAAGGAGCGTCATCACCTTGATGGCCGATGCCGCAGGTGCCTTTGCATCCGCACCCACCTGTAACAGCACCTGCCCCGTTGCGGCATCCATCAACACCGCCATGGGGGATTCCACCCCGATTACGTTCCCCTCCCCCTTTTCTGCCCGTACGGCACATGGCATGAGGATCAGCAAAACGGCCAGCCATAACCCAATTATCCTCTTCAAAAATGATCCCTCCCGGTACTACTGTACTAGGAGGGATATGCGTTCTATTTTGATTCCATGCTATTGTCAGACTAAATCTGCAACACCTTTTACAAATTCATTGACAAGGGCAGTGAACTTCACCTTAGCCTTTGCGGCAGTCTCGTTTACCTCGCTGTGGGTGATGGGCTGATCCAGGATGCCCGCCGCCATATTGGTGATGCAGCTCACAGCGGCGATGCGCATGCCGGCGTGACGGGCGGCGATGACCTCTGGCACGGTGGACATACCAACCGCATGTGCCCCGATGATCCTAGCAAAGTTGATCTCGGCACCGGTCTCAAACTGGGGTCCGTTAAACATGATGTACACGCCCCGTTTTAAATCCACATCGGCCTTTTGTGCAGCATCCAGCAGCACCTGCTTTAATTCTTTATCATAAGCCTTTGCCATATCGGGGAATCGGTGGCCGAACTCATCCTCGTTGGGGCCCATCAGGGGGCTCTTACCGGAAAGATTGATATGATCATCGATCATCATCAGATCCCCGGGGACGAAGCTGCGGTCGATGCCGCCGGAAGCATTGGTAAAGAGCACGGTGTTGGCACCGCACAGCTTTAAGGAGCGGATGGGCAAAGTGATTTCCTGCTGGGTGTAGCCTTCGTAATAATGGATACGCCCCTGCATGATGGCAACGTTGACCCCAAACAGCTCACCGATGACCAGCCGCCCGGCATGGCCCTTTACGGTAGAGGTTTTAAACCCGGGGATGTCGGGGTAAGGGATGATGGTGGGGTTTTCGATCTGCTCTGCGTAATCTCCAAGGCCGGAGCCTAATACCAGCACCAGTTCCGGTGCTTTGGAGCATTTGCTCATAATGTACTCTGCGGCAGTCTTTGCCATTTCATAATAACTCATTTTCTTCCTCCGTAAGCAACTTCAAAAATCCGGTACCTCTGTGCCAGGGTATTTTAAAATACTCCGCCACTGTGGCGCCGATATCACAAAAAGTATCCCGAATGCCAAGGTCAGCGGGTACTACTTTTTTGCCGTAAACCAGTATGGGCACATATTCCCTCGTGTGGTCCGTACTGTAAGTAAGCGTGGGGTCACACCCATGATCCGCCGTGATGAGCAGAATATCGTCATCCCCTAATGCAGAGATCAATTCCGGGATGCGCGCATCAAAAGCCTCTAGGGCGGCTCCATAGCCACTTGGGTCATTCCTGTGGCCATATAACGAATCAAAATCCACAAGGTTTGTAAAGATCAACCCATGAAAATCTTCTTTTAAATAGGCAATGGTTGCATCCACACCGGACATATTGCTGGTGGTATGGTCGATTTTTGTGATCCCTCTGCCTGTAAAAATATCCTCGATCTTCCCCACTGCGGCAACATCATAGCCGTGCTTAAAAAGGGCATCCAGTATGGTTTCCCCCGGCGGCGGCAAGGAAAAATCCCTCCGCCCGGATGTACGCACAAAGCTGCCCGGCTGACCGATAAACGGCCTTGCAATGACCCGTCCAACATAGTGGGTTTGATCAAGTATCTCCCGGGCAATGGTGCAGTAGCGGTAAAGCTCACTAAGCGGCACAACATCCTCATGGCATGCGATCTGAAACACGCTGTCAGCCGAGGTATATACAATGGGCCGGCCGGTTTCCATATGGGTTTCGCCCAGCTCTTTTATGATCTCCGTGCCGCTTGCCGGTTTGTTGCCCAGCACCTTTTTGCCGATGGCCTCTTCAAATGGGGTTATGATCTCTCTGGGGAACCCATTTGGGAAGGTATCAAAGGGCCTGTCCAACACCAGGCCAGCGATCTCCCAATGGCCTCCGGTGGTATCTTTGCCCATAAACCGCTCGGCACTCTTTCCGTAGGCACCCATGGGGCTTTTGCTTTTCCGGTTCAGGTGAATACCGCAGATATTCCCTAGGCCCAGCTTTATAAGATGAGGGATCTTCAGCCCGCCGCAGGCTTCATCCACATGGCAAAGGGTATCGGCACCCTCATCATGAAACAGATGTGCATCCGGCAGCGCACCGATGCCCACGCTATCCAATACGATGATCACAAATTTGCTCATAGTCACTCCTACGGTTATGCCACAAACAATCTGAGGATTCTGGGAGATATGCACCATTCTATCACAATCCCAATCATTATCGTACACAGATAAGGGAGGATTTCAACAAAATAATCTATTCTATTGCCCGCTACCCCACGAAAGATTCGGATGGAACTTCTAACCGCCCGCACACATAGGGCAACGTACCCGGGTACGTAAAACAGCGATTGCGGCAGCAGATAACACAGCACCGCAAATATACCCCACCCGCTGATGGCAGAACTAGCCGTATGCAATAATACCCCGGTACCCAGGCCAACGATCCCCTGGCAGAGTAAAACAAAAGGCGCTCCAAGGGGCAAACACCCCAACAGGACCATCACCGATGCTATTTTTCCGTGATGCCAAAGGGAGCCCATCAGCGCCATGAAAGATGCTGGCGCATCTACATCCTTTATGGCTCCTAGCGCAGATTCACTCAGCCGCTGTCGGGTCGCTTCATCAAAACCCTCGCAGCAGGCATATCCGCAGGCGACTGAGCTGAAAAAAAGAAACAGGGCAAACAGATAGATGCCCCTATGCTGCTTGATCTCCCATCGCCATTTCTCCATCAGCCTAAGCACTGCCATCCCCTCCCCTATAGGTTATGCCAATAAAAAGGGGGATATGTAGTCATCATGGCAAAAGGACCCGATCCGCCAAAGTGGAGATGAATTCCAAATTCGTGGGCTTCCCCTTTCGTGGGTCAACGGTATACCCAAACAACTTTTCTATGGCGGCAAGATCCCCCGTTTCAAAGGCGGATTCCACCCCATAGCGGATGCTCCGTTCAATGTTATAAGGGGTGGTTTGGAACCTCTTTGCGATCTCAGCGTAAAGCCGGCCCGCTCTTTTTGCACCTTCCCTCTCTTTTATCATCATCAGAATGCCGCAGAGCATGTATCGATAGCCGCAGAGCTTGGGCTTTACCCCAACCTCCTTCAGCATCAGCCCGATGCGGTCGATCAGCGCACCCTCATCCATGATCTCGTATCCTGTGCCCAACGGTGCTTTTGCCGATAGCCTTTTCATCACATCCTCTATGGTCCCCGGTTTTTGCAGATAGCTTGCGCCCATGGCATACAGCTGTTTGATCACTTCTTCCGAGTAAAAAGCACTGTAAATGAGGATCCTGGGCGTCTGTGCAAATGCACACCGCATCTGTTTGATCACATCCATCCCATCAAAGCGCGGCAGGATGAGGTCCATCACTACAGCATCCGGCCGGATGCGCTTAACCGCATGATATAGCTCAGCCCCATCATGCACAACTCCAGCGATGGTATAGTGTTCCCGTAATCCCCGTTTCAGCCATTGGCAGGCCCTCTCATCTGCATCCGCAATGATGATTTTCTCCATTACGATCCCTCTTTCTTATTTCCACCATTTTATTGGCACGCAAAAACAGGGGCAATGGAGCCTGCCAACATGTGATAAACAAAGTGGATATTCCAATCAATCCGCCAAAAACGGCAAAACAAAAGGCACCTGCCGCCGCAAATGCCTTTGTATGTTTAAAGATTACTGTTCATGGCTTCCTAACACAGGCTTCATTACCCCGCCATATCCAGCATGTTTTCTATAAAGATCCCGTACCCCCGTGTAGGGTCGCTGATGAACACATGGGTCACTGCACCAATGATCTTCCCGTTTTGGATGATGG